>CAMBQF010000105.1 GCA_945869825.1 Chitinophaga pinensis
TTACCAGCCCGTATTAATTATTGGTCGCAGTTTGGCGATGTATCAGGCTTTACATGGAGCTACGAAAATATATTTGATAGCCACCCTGCTGATGGTACTATTGATATTTGCATACTGCAAGATACCCTGCACCATTTAGAGCCTTTAGCTGATGCGTTAGGTATATTTCACAAGGTGTTAAAACCCGGTGGCAAGCTTATAGCGGTTGAAGAAAACGGCAGCAACATCATCCAAAGCGCAAAGCTTTATAAGCAGCGGGGCAGCAACCGGATTATCGAGATGTACGATGAAAAGCTAGGCAAAACTATTTTGCTGGGTAACGAAAATATCCGCAGCCTTAGCACATGGACCAAAGCCTTTGCCGCAAAGGGTTTCAGCATTGGCAATGTAGAGTATGTACGCCTGTTTATGCCTTTTCAGGTAAATAAAGAGAATTATACTAAACGCGTAGAGCAGGAAAAATCTATTTACAAGAAAAACAGCTTTTTACGAGATTATTTCTACTTCGGGCTAAATTTTGTTGCAACCCGTAATTAAACCATTTGGAACACTTTTTGTCTATACCTAAACAACACAACATACTATGCTAAAAAATATCGCACACAAAGCTATAATACCCCTGCTGGTACTGTTTTTAATAGCCGCCTCAGCGCCCGATTTACAAGCCCAACGACGCCGTGCAGGCAAAGGCCCGGGCATAGCCCTAAGGGTAAAGTCTAAACGCGTATTGCGCCGCACCGCAGTGGTAATGATGGCTGCCAATGCCGATTTGAAAAAAGGTAAAGTATATACCGGCGATTTTGCCCGTGCAGTGCGCCACCAGCGCTATGCTGTGTTCTTGTGGAGGCGTGGTTTTTATGCACGTTCCATCCACCACTCTCGCCGCGCACGCATGCTGGCTATAAATGTTATCCAGGCCAATAAAGGTACCGTGCAACCAAGCTATAAAATGGATAAAGAAGAAGACTCGTTATCTAAAAACTCACCATCAGACACGCAACTGGATACCGATTTGAAAAACGATACCGAGTTTAGCAAAAACAGTCCCTCAACTAGTGAAAAGGATGAAGACTTTATAAATATTATGGTTGATGATATCGACCTGACAGACTTAGAATAGCCCCACAACATTTTTCTTGAAAGGGTCCGGTGCATGCAGTGCCGGGCCTTTTTTATTTCTACTTTCTGTTTCTGTCAACTGCGAACTGTCAACTACCCACTACTTAAAATAATTAGTTATCCCAAAATGTATCTTGGCATTGCGGAACTGGATGTTGTTATCAAACTCATTACCAAGGGCATATACTAGAGAGAAGATGCCGATTTTAGTTTCAAAGCTGATACCGGCGCCAAAGCTATAGGGTACAAAATCGGTAAAGCCAGTAACTACCTTGCGCTGGTAGTAGCCCCCATCAGTAAAGGCAAACAGGTACGAGTTTTGCTCCAGCAAAAAGCGGTACTCAAGCGTAAAAATACTATACCCCGATACAAACACCGACTCATCGGTATACCCCCGCATCAGGTTTAATCCACCCAGGCGGTACAGCTCGTTGGTAAATAGGTTTTGGTTGTATTGGTAGCCCGCCTGCACCCCTGATTTTATTATGCTCCGCTTTGATAGGGGGAAGTAATAAGAGAACTGCAACTCGGTATTTATCTGCGTGCTTTTCAGCTTAAGGCCTTCGTAAACCTCGGGGTTTATCTTGTCGTTCTTTTTAATGTTTTTAGCACCTACACCGGCTTTAAGGTATAGCGAAAAGCCCTTGCGTGGGTTGTAGCGGTAGTCCAGCTTATCATCGCGAATTTCTATGCCATACAATGTGGTGCTAATATCGGCATTGGGTGGTAGAATCTGTATGTTTTGCAACCCGAAAGTGGTAAGCAGGGTAGAGCTTCTGTTTTCTACAAATGCCTTTAAGTAGTTACCACCTTTTAGCAGGTATTGCACCCCAATACCCCGCACTAAATTCAGGAAGGTAGTATCGCGCTTATACAGGTTCAGGTTAGCGTCTATGCCAAAGTTGGTAGAGAATAAATAAGGGTAGGCCAGTTTTACATCAAGGTATTGGGTAGATGCCTGCAGCTTGCGCCAGTTAATATCAATCAGCTCGCCCCGATTTAGCGCGTTGCTTAGCCTAAGGTGCACCTCGCCGGTTATCAAAGGCTTGGTTTGTGTGGGGTCTGAGTTTGGCAAAAAGCCAAGAATACCATTAAACGTACTGGCTTTTTTATCATCAAGGTACAGCACTATTTTCGCGCCTTTATCGCCAAATAAAACCTCGGCCGGCTTTATCTCTTTTACAAACGGAAGCTCTTTTATCCGCACCGCAATGCGCTGCACGTCGCTCTCGTTGTATAGGTCGCCGGGCCTTACCCCCAGGTAGCTATACAGGTAGGTCTTCGATATCTTTGCCGTACCCTTAACAACAATACTGTCTACCTTAAACAGCTTCCCTTTATCCAGCACCAGCGATGCCTGCATGGTGTTTACACTGTCTATAGCAATACTGTCTAGCCTTGCATTGGCAAAGGGGTAGCCATTGTCTTCGCAATACTTTACCAGGCTCTCTTGCAGGCGCTTAATCTCCCTGAATGATACCGCTTTTCCCTTGTAAAACTTCTCTTTAAACCCAGCACGGTTTAGCAAACCATCGTTAATAGATGCATGCTTAATTGTCGACCATTTATAGGCTGTGCCCGCATGCAGGTAGGCTTTTTGCTTTATGCTGTCGCCCTTAATACTATCGTAGCTGGCTGCTAAGTAGCCACGGTTATATAAGTCCAGCAAAATGCCCTCCAAAGCCGCTTTGCGGTCCATTGTGGTGGCAAACTGCTTTTTTACCTTATACTTTTTTAGCTCGTGTTTTGCGGTGCTGTCTGTTGGTATAACCGTAAGCCCGGCCTGCCCATGCAGCAGCGCCGCACAGGTAACAATAAACATACACACCAATACCAGCTTACGCAATCCTCTTTTTGTTGGCTAATTTACACAGCTAAAACGATAAATTGTTGCTTTTGTTTGATTAGTAGTTTAACGATAAATAAGCATACTCTTTTCCGATAAACCATCAAAAGTGTACTTGTATACTTTTTTAATTACAACTATGTTTACGCTGCTAAATAAAATCTGCCATGAAAAAACTATTACTCTTTGTACTTGCTTTAGCTACTGTAGCAACAACCTCAACAGCACAAACCTGCACCCCAGATCCTATCTATAATGATTCATTACCGGGTATCTACGGCACAGACCTGCCGCCTTTGGTTCAAGGCCAACCATACAACGCCACTGTGTATATAAAAACAATGTCGGCCACAGAAGTAACTTTTCAGGGTATTCCCGTACAGCTTTATGTAAGGGCAATGAAGTTGCTTGATGTGGTTAATGAACCTGCCGGATTTGTAATTGCCCCTAATTATAACGACCCTAATGGGTATTGGTTAAATGGCGGTTCTGATCCTGATTATACCAGTATTTTAGGTTGCTATACCATTTCAGCTGATGTAAATTCAGTAAATGCTGCTATAGCTAATAATGGTGGGTCGGGTATTTTAGACTTTGATGTTTACTATGATATCTGGGCAAAAGGCAACCCCATACCTGCAACATATACCTGGATTTCAACCTTGGGTACACCGCCTTATGGCGCTTCTATTATAGCCCCACTAACATTAGGTGGCACAGTTGATTATAATCCGTGGACAGGAAATACATGTGTTTATGGCTTTTTATATAATGGCATCTCTAGCTCATACGCTGGCTTAGATGCAAATTCTGGCAGTTATCAACTGCAAGTTAATTCAAGCTTAAGTTCTTGCAACTGGTATGCATATACTTATGGAGATTGGTTTACTATTTCACCCGAAACAGGCACTGGAGATGGTACTATGACAGTTACATACACTGAAAATACCACAGGAGAACCGCGCTATGGAGAAATAAGTATTGATAATACCATATACAACCTTACCCAAATATCGGGCGAGTGTAACGTGGTAATGAACATTGACACGTCATTTGTTGGTCCGCTGGAAGGTACCATTTACATTACCGTTGATGCGGCCGATAGCTGTTATTGGAGCATTATTAACCGTAACCAGTTTTGCGATTGGGTTGATGTAAACCCGGAGTCAGGAACCGGGCCGGGTACTATCGAAATATCGTACAATGCTAATAACTCAACAGATGCACGTCAGTGCGAAATTAATATCAATGGCACCACCATTACCCTAAACCAAACTACTGTTGGGTTAAACGAAAACGCAGCCGGCAAACTCCAATTATACCCCAACCCCGCTGCCGATTTGGTAAACATCACCCTACCCTCAACAACAGGTAAAAACACCCTAAGTATTTACAATACTGCCGGGCAATTAATATCACAACAAAACCTTACTACGCAAACCAACCAAATAAGCACCATAAGCTTAGCCAATGGTATTTACTTGTTTGTAGTGCAAAATGCTGATAGTGTTATAGGTAGGAGTATGGTTGAGGTTAATCGCTAACTGCTGATTAAACCTTACCTGTTTTTATCGCTCCAACAGGTATATTTGTAAATGTGCCGGGTTATGGTTAAACAGCTACTAGTCTTTTGTCTTGCTCTTATATGCGTTTGTGCGCAGCTGGATGCGTATGCCCAGCTGGGCGGACTTACGCCTGTTGAGCTGGAGGCAAAGCTAAAAGCGGCTAAAAGTGATACCGACAGGGTAAACATTCTACTTGTACAGATTAAAGACCTGGCATCTAAGCAAAGCCAGCAAAGCCTTGATGAGGCTATCAAACTAAACAACCGTGCTATAGTATTCGCCGAAAAAAGTAATTACCTGGTAGGCCTTTCTAAGGCGTATGATTTTGCTATGCGTTTTTCCAAGGCTAAAGGCGATATGTCGTCGGAGATGCTGTACCGCAACAAAATGGATAAGGTTAACCGGGAGATTGAAAAAATCCGTCTGGCTAAAATTAAAACCCTGGAAGAGGCAAATAAGGACAAAGAAAACAAACTGCTAAAAGCCGATACGGAACTTAAAACCCTAAGCACCGATATTAAAGACAAAGACCAGCAGATTACTGAAAAGAATATGATAATCAGTAGCAAGGATACTGTTATCAGCCGCCAGAAATTAGAGAACATACAGAAAGAGCAAAAGCTTAAAATTGCCCAACAGGAAAGCGATTTAAAAGATGCAAAGTTCGACCGCCAGCAACTGGCTACCCGCTTTTTATTTGCAGTAAGTATTGGCATTACAATCATAGCGTTGATTATACTATACGTGTTTTTCAGCAACCGCCGCTATAGCCGAAAACTGGCCAAAGAAAAGGAGCGTAGCGAAGAGCTTTTGCTGAATATTCTTCCTGCATCGGTAGCCGATGAGTTGAAAGAAAATGGCAGTGTAAAAACACAGTTTTTTGATAATGTAACAATTGTTTTTTCAGACTTTGTTGGCTTTACCAAACTTGCAGAAAAGGTTAGCCCCGAAGACCTGGTGCAGGAGATAGACAGGTGCTACCGTAAGTTTGACGAGATAACCAGGCGCCACGGTTTGGAGAAAATCAAAACCATCGGCGACTCGTACATGTGTGCGGGTGGCTTGCCAGAGCTTAGTGAAGAACATTCGTTACGTGCTGTTAAAGCGGGTATTGAAATGGCTGCATTTATTAATGAGTTGAAAATGGAACGCAAGTCTAAAGGCCTTCCGTTTTTTGAAATACGTATTGGCATACACTGCGGCCCTGTGGTAGCAGGCGTAGTAGGCATACATAAATTTGCTTATGATATTTGGGGCGATAGCGTAAACATAGCCTCGCGTTTAGAAAGCGCCGGCGCACCGGGCAAGGTGAATATATCGGCCGAGGTATATGAGTTGATTAAAGATAAGTTTGAATGTGTACACCGCGGCAAAGTAGAAGCAAAAAACAAAGGGCAAATTGATATGTACTTTGTAAGTAGTCATTGATTTTTATTTTAAATATTGAGCTGTCTGCAAAGTAAAAAGGAGAAATTATAGTGCGTGGGTAGTCCACGCCCGGCGCGGACACAAAATTTTGCATGGCAATTAGTGTGGTTAGCCCCGTGCGAAAGCAAAATTGCAGTGTCTTTGGGCGTGGTGCCTTTTCTTTGATTACTTTCTTTGGGCATGCAAAGAAAGTAATGCCCTCGGCAGAGATATGCCGTTAGGCAGAATAATTGTTAATGTGTTTTGTGGGAAGCGAATTAATATTATTCCCTTTCTTATTGGGAGAGGGAGCTAAGCGGTTAGGCCATTTCCTCCAACAAATACTTCAACTCCGCCAGCATCATTGCCGTAGCGCCCCATACAATATGCTCGTTAAATACAAACGTAGGCGAATCGAACCTGAATATTTTATTGGCTACTATACTGGTGGTAGTTATGTTTTCGCCGTTTAAAATTTCTACCAATGGCAGTTCAATAATATCAACTACCTCGCGCGCATCAGCAATAAAATCAGGGCGTTTGGCAGAGTACCCAACCACAGGAAATACCAAAAAATTACTTGGAGGGATATACAAATCGCTCAGCTGACCCAGTATGGTAACATCTTCTGCCTGTATGTTTACCTCCTCATGCGCTTCGCGCAGGGCGGTACCAACATAATCGGTATCGTATTCTTCTACCTTACCTCCGGGAAAAGAAATTTGCCCCGAGTGGGCGCCATCATACTCAGGCCGTTGCGTTAATACAGTATGCAGTATACCATCTACAGGATAAAGCAAAGCCAGCACACAGCCCACCCTGGCCTGTTTTTTCTTCTCGTCGTAGTTGGGCGTTGGCAGGCGCGATGGGGGTGCCATAATTTTATGTGCCTCCCATGCTGGCAAAGGCTGCTCCAGCCTTGCCTTTAACTGCGCTATAAACCCATCATTATTAATCATTCATTGTGCATTTTGAATTCTGCATTTTGAATTGATTAGTTGTTCTCAATCACCCTGAAAAGCTCATCAAGCTTAGGTGTAAGGATAATCTCGGTACGGCGGTTCTTCTTACGTGCTTCGGGTGTTTTACCGGTTGCTAATGGCATAAACTCACCATGGCCCGATGCTGTAATACGCAAGGGCTCAACCTTAGCCGATGATACTAACAGTTTGGTTACGGTAGATGCGCGCATAACGCTCAAATCCCAATTGTCTTTAATATCGCCGCTGCCACGCATCGGCACATCATCAGTATGGCCTTCTACCATTACATTGATGTCGGTGTTCTCTTCCAATACCTTCGCCAGTTTTTTAATGGCCTCAGCACCTTTAGCATCAATTTTAGTACTGCCCGATGCAAACAGTAGGCTTTCGTCCATCGATACGTATACTTTGCCATTTCGCATTTCTACCGTCAACCCGTTGTTGTTAAAGCCGGTTAATGCATCGGTAACTGTGCGTTTAAGCGCGTTTACAGTCGAGTCTTTCTTGTCTAATATCGATTGAAGCTGGTCCAGCTTTTTTTGTTGTTCGACTAAGTCGCCCTGCATTTTATCCAGGTTTACTTTTTTATCGTCCAGCTCTTTCTCCAGTTTTTTCAGCTTATCTTCTTTATCCTGCAAATCTTTTTGCGATGTAAAAAGCTGGCCTGTTAATGTTTTGGTATCGCGCTCGTTATCGTCTAACAGTTCTTTGTTTTTAGCCAGCAGCAAATCGTAGGTTTTGTTAAGCTGGTCGTAGTTGTTGGTTATTTTGCGTAGCGAGTTGCCCATAATGGTGGTATCGCGTACCAACTCGTTGGTTATTTTCTTTGCTTTTTTAGCGTCCTCTTCGCACTCGTTTTTATCGGTTGTAAGCAAAGAGTTATCTGTCTTCAACTTAGCGTTTTCTGTGGTGCAGTCGGTGTACTTAGCTTTAAGTTCATCGTGTATACGGCCCGGTACGCAACCTGTTAGTGCTGCAAAGGCCGTTACCATTAATATTACCTTTTTCATAACTATAAGTAGTCTATTTTACATAGTAAAAGTACGCCATGCAAGGGCTGTCGTTTACCGCCAAAAACGCTAGTAAGTAACAGCAGGGTGTTGATAAGGATACTGCCGCCAATGGCATGTAAAACCTTTGCTTGCTAAATTACGTTTACTATATAACGTTAACCCGATTTGGTATGAAGAACCTTAGCAAAAACTGGATTACCGAAGATATTATAGACGCTGAATACAAGCGCTATATTTTGTTGGCTTATTTAAACGAAGTAGGCCATAATTTCGAAGAGAAAAAGCTATACCCGCACCTGGCCGAGGTAATAGAACACCACCGCCAACTCTTGGCCCTAAAGCAAAACACACAAAACCTATATTCATCCTTCCCCGACCATATTAAGCAGGTTGATTGGGAAAACTTACGCATCGACTTTGAGAAAATGGCCGGGCACGAAGGCATAATGAATGAGTTGGAAGAGATTATCAATTACTCTATCCCTCAGTTTGAAAAGTATGTGCAAACCGGCAAGCAGTTGTTCGATTACGTAGAAAACCTGCTACAGGTAGAGCCTGTGGGTGTATTGCCTTTATATGCGTTCGAGGGGTATATGTTTTTGCTGCGCCCCAAAAGCAAAGAAACCTTTGTGTACGAATACACCATCACCATTTTTGAAGAAGCCGAACAGCGTTACCGCGCCATCCACACCGAGTATTTAGACAGCTACAAACAAAGCTTTACCAACACCCCCGAAAACATCAAACTCGATTTGATTAAGAACCGCGCCAAGCTGCCCAACCCAGCTGTGTATGTTGTAAACCCCCAAATAGAAATCCCCTTAATGGAAACCTATTTACCCATTGCAAAACGTGCGGTGGTTAAGTTAATCCGGCAATAAATTTTCTGTTTTTTCTTGCTATAATAAACAGATAAAGTATAACTGGCAAAAGCCCGATGAATACATACCATAACATAATTGGATCGGTATGGTTTAAAGTGTAATTATCTTCATAATAGCTGTCTGTATCAGAGCGATAATAGTAACGGTAATCTCCCATATTTACTATCAATCCGAAAAAATTGCCAGACCATTCTACATCCTCAAACACATTGTGGTTATGTACATCTGAAGTATCTCTTATGTATTGTACTTCGCTACCCCATATCAATGAATCACTTCCGGTTGGATAATCGTTATAGCGCGGGTGTTCCCAAGCATAGAACTCTTGTTTAGTCGGTAATCTATTATTAGTGACCTTAAAGGCTTTTATAAAATCTACAGGAGGTATTGGTCTGTCTGAAGTCAGTTCTTTCTCACTTATCTTTTGTGGTATTTCCATTTCTGTACAAACCCCAACCCAAAGCCAATACATAAACCATCCAATGGTAAATAAAACAAGTACTATGCCTACTAAAATCCTCATTAAATTATTATCTTATTCAATTGTCTGATTGTCTGATTTTCAAATTGTCTGATTAAAATAGTGCCCTCAACTGCATCCCGCCTGTATGCACGGTTTTAACACCCTGCGCGCGACGGCCATCATAGGTAAGGTTCATTTGCAGGTTGCTGCCCAGGTTGCGTTGGTATGTTAAGTTCCATGTTATGTTTTGGCCTGCACGTAAACCCTCCAGCATTTCGTAGGCCAGCGGCGAGTTTGGTTGCGCGTTAAATGCAATGTTTATGTAGTTAAACTTCAACTGTAAGCTGCCTTTGTTAAGTTGGTTGTACTTAATTTCAATACCCGAATTTTGGTTAATAGAGCGCTGCCCGCCAAGGTCAGCTACGTTTTGTTTACGGGCAATATTGTAGCTAAGCGCCAGTCGGAAGGTAGCCCCCGGTTGGTAGATAAAACGCGGTTCCAACTCGTAGTAGCCAATGTTGTAATTACGGGTAGTTAAAAACTCAGAACCCGATGCACGCGTACCTCTTTTAACATCAAGGTTAACGGTTATTTTTGGGGTGATATTGTACCGCGACCGGATAGAGGTAAAGGTATTGGTACGACTGTCGAAACCGTTAACCATAAGGGTTTTGCTGCGCACATCTTGCCAGTTAAGGTCTATGCCATACACAGGGTCGTTACGGTTAAAGTAAAACGTGTTCCGTGCCGATGAGTTAAGCGTTAACAGCTCGGGGTTGTCTACCACCTGCAAAAATGGGTTTATGGCTTCCAGTATATCGTCTTTGGTGGTTTTACGCTCTATGCGGTAGGTGGTTTGGTTAGAGAAGCGCGCAATAAATTTTTTAATGCCCTTTTTCTTATCTTTAAAAAACTTCTCGGCGTTAATATTCAGCACCTGGTTAAACTGGTTGCTATAGGTTTTTACAAAATCCTGCGTTGGGGTAAATACCCTTATGTAGCTTGCCTGGTCGGGAAAGGGCGATATCTCAAACTCATTCAGTTCCTTCACGCCGTTACTGTTATAATCTACCCACGCATACACACCCTGCCCGGTAGCCACTTGTATGTACGAGAATTGCTTCTTCGCCTCCAGGCCCGAGCCTACCTCGTAAAACGTAGTAGTAGTAATAGCCCCTTTCAGTATTTTCAATGAGTATTCCAATCGGTTCACCAGCGA
>CAMBQF010000106.1 GCA_945869825.1 Chitinophaga pinensis
TCGCCATACATTATGCGGAACAAGGCTTCGGTAATAGGGGCACGCACCTTATAGTTATTTACTAATGCCTTGGCAACCTTAATGGTATTAATACCTTCGGCGGCCTCGGTCATGGTTTTGGTAATGTCATCCAGTTTTTCGCCTTTGGCTAGGCGGTAGCCCACGGTATAGTTTCGGCTTAGCGGGCTGGCTGAAGTGGCAATCAAATCGCCAACCCCCGCAAGGCCAATAAAGGCACGCGTATCGGCACCCATAGTTTTGCCAATGTATATCATCTCTGCCATGCCACGGCTTATCAGCAGGGCACGGGCATTATCGCCCAAACCTAAGCCCGTAAGTGCACCCGATGCTATGGCTATTACGTTTTTAAGTACACCAGCTACTTCAATACCGGTTACGTCGAAACTGCCGTATACCTGAAAGCGTTTGCTACGCAGCGCTTTTTGGCCTTCGCTTATCACTTCATCAAAACGGCTGGCAACAACAGTAGCCGCTGGTAAGCCCTGCATAATTTCTGATGCCAGGTTAGGCCCACCCATGCAGCCTACCCGTTTTACCACACTCTCTTGCAACACAATCTCACTCATAGTAGATATCTGGCTGCGCGATAGGGTAGAGGTAGCTGTTAAATCCTGTACAGGGTATTTTATATCCAGGCCTTTGGTGCCATGTATTATAATATGGTCGGGGCGCAGGGTAGGGGCCATACTACGTATTACCTGCCTAAACCCCAACGATGATACTACAGGGAAAATAACCGTACAGTCAGCAGTTACTTCAGTAATATCGCTGGTAGCGGTAATACGTTCGCTCAGCTTTTTACCATAAATCTCGTGGTTGGTATTTATCGCATCGGCTACTTCGGCGCGGCGTGAATATAGGATAACGTCCCTATTCTCAGCCAACAGGTTAGCCAGCGCCAGGCCAAAACTGCCCGAGCCAACTACGCCAACAACCATATTGCGGTTAAATGTGCTTGTTAAGTCCATATCCTTCCAAACGGTTGTGGTAGTAATACAATAAATTAAAATCGTCAGATGCTATTGTGCCTTCCTTAGATATTTTAACCGGGCGCTGGGCATGGTAAATGCCACTGTTGCGCACACCTTCTTCAATAATCGCTTTGGTATCCAGCCTGTCAAAATCATCATCCAGGCGAATTTTGCCCTCGTTGCGCATTTGCTTTAATACACTCACCATACGGTCTATCGTAGCATAAAACTCATCATACTCTATGGTATGGTCATCCTCGGGCAAACGCAGCAGCGAGTATAAGTCGAGCTTTTTATGGCGTTTTTTAATTATCTCAAATGCGGTGTAGGCTACCAAATGGCTGGGGTATGCCATGTTTTCTTTATGGTAGCGCTTTACAATTTCTTCGCCCAGCATGCGGGTATATTCAGCTTCGCGTTGTTGGTCATGGGTTATTACGCCATTGGTTATAAAGTAGCGCATAATATCTACCTGGCGTCCATGGCGGTCTAAGCTTTGCCCTTCAGTATTTACATCGTTACCAAACAAGTCCATGGGCTTGCCAAACGATATCGACATTTCGCCCTCAACAGTTAAAAACTTGTAAAGAAACTTAAACATGTTTATAGACGATGAGCCGCTGCGGTTTTCATCGTAGTACTGCTCCTGTCCAGATCGTTTTAAATGTTCGTTTATAAGTGATGGGGCTTCTAGCACAAAGTTGTAGTTAAACACCACGGGTACTACAAATATTTTTTTGCCGTGCTCGTTGGGTTTATCAATGTAGTTAAGCCTTTGGGCTTCAAAAGCAGTACCCAGCAGGCCTAGTTTCAATTTACTCTCTAAAGCCCCCGACCGCGACCTTGTACCACCGGGAAAGAACAAGCTGTTAGAACCATGCCTTAACGCAAGGGTAGAATACGCCTTAAGCGTTTCAAGGTAAATAAGGTTTTTGCGGCGGCGGTCTACTTTGTAGGCCCCCAAGCGGTTCATAAAAAACGCCAGCAGCTTTATGCCAAACAGGTTTAAACCAGCACCATATACAAACGGCGGCAAGCCTATAGATTGAATGGCCCAGCCTATAAGTATGCTGTCAATATTACTAAAGTGGGTAGGCACCATTATAACTGTGCCTTTGGTGGCCAGGTTGCGTATATCTTCAATAGGCCCCACCAGTTTTATCTTCTCGTGCAACTCACGGCGCTGGCCACGCAGGGTGCGCATACCAAATACATTCCATGAGTTTAGCAGCCTTGCAAAACCGAAGGTAGAAAAGCCCTTGGCAAACTTGTAGGCGCCCATGTTAAAGTTACCTGCAATCTCATCAGAGTAACGCTCAACTATACGCTGTAAAATGGCTTCTTCGTCTTGCCCTTCTGGTGCAACACCATCTGGCGGAATTTTTAACAGGCTTTTTTTAATACCCGACCAAAATGCTTTCTCATCGGGCTTATCGGCTTTCCATGGGGTTTGTGTTATACGTATGCGCTCCATATACAACGTCTTGGCCAACTCATCGTTTAAGTTAGCACTGTTGTTGGTAATTTGGTGTACCGATTTGATAGTAAAAGCCTCTACCTCTTTTACCAAATCACTACGCCTGCGGCCCATTTTGGCAATAGGCCACTCCCTCCAGTCTGGAAAAAGCTGGTCGTACATCCAGCCCTTGTTGTTTTTATTTTTAGTATTGCTATTCATTTAGATTGACCTCAAAGCTATAAATTTTACCAATCATTCTAAGTTTTATAACATTTTACATTTTAAATACGTTAAGAATTTAACCAGATATTGAGATTGTTATGATGTATAAGTTAGATATTAAGAACCTTAAAAAGTATATAAACTCAAACGATATCCTTATAAAAAAGCTGCTTACATCTTTTGCTACTAACGTACCATTGCAGGTACAACAGCTAAAGCAGGCAGCGCTTGATAAAAACGCCCACGAAACGGTAGAA
This sequence comes from Chitinophaga pinensis, assembly GCA_945869825.1. Lineage (GTDB taxonomy): Bacteria > Bacteroidota > Bacteroidia > CAMBQF01 > CAMBQF01 > CAMBQF01. The sequence continues at coordinate 2,931 of CAMBQF010000106.1, forward strand.
GCCGCCCATAAGCTTAAAACACCTTTTTTATATTTTGGGCTGGATGATGTAGCCAGTAAGCTTGAAAATATTGAGCAACACTATGCAACAATGGACAACAAGGTTGTATTGGATGAAATTGATATTATTTTTGCTATAGGAAATGATTGTGCCGAGCAGGCTAAATCAGAAATAGAAAAGCTACATTAGCGCCTGGTGAAAAGGTCGTATATTACATTACAGGTTGTATTAGGGCTATTGCTGCTTATGTCTGCAATAGCTTTCTCATTGTATATTATCAATAAGCAATTAAAAGAGCACTCAGGGCTGGTTAATAAAATTAACGACCCCAATGTGTTTATCCAAACATGGGATAGAGCTTTAGGCAAACTGGATATAGCTGGCGAAACCATTAACCGTTACGGCACCACCAGCGATAGTAGCGCTTTTGCTGATTTTGATGTTGACCGTAATGATATTTATGTTGTTATAGATAGCTTGCAGTTATTGGCAAAAAATAACCCCGCCCGCAAAAAGCTGGTAGACTCCTTGTATTTATTAGTAGATAAAAGGCTTGAGCTATATGTAATCCGTGCCTACAGCATAAATGAGAATACTGATATGGCTGCTTTTGACGAGGCAACAAAAAAAGTTGTTGAAAAAGAGAATAAGTCGGTTGATAAGGACTTTAAAAGCATAACCGAAGACCCTTCACGTTTAAATGCTGTAAACACTGGTAAGCAAACCTTTTGGAAGCGGGTATTTACTAAAAAGAAAAAACGGAAAGATGGGAAAGAGGACCTCACCATTTTTATACCAGATACAATAAGTAAAAAACAGGAGGCTGAAAAAGTAAACAGGATTATTAGCAACCTGCGACAGGCCGAACTTACCGTTAAAGAGGAAAACCTGAAAAAGATGCTGGCCCTTATTGCCGATGAGCAGCTTACCGACTCGCGCCTGTATACTCTTACCCGCCAAATGGAGCAGGCAGAAATTAATGTTACCGAAGAACAGATTTTAACTACCGCAGGCAGCTTAAATGATAGTACCCGCGACATTATGATTAACCTTGGTGCGGCAGGTATTGTATTCCTATTGTTATTCGCCTTCTTAATTCAGCGCGATGCTAACCGCAACTACCGCTTGCAAAGACAACTGAATACCGCCCGCATAAATGCAGAGATGCTGGCTAAGGCGCGCGAAGATTTTGCATCTAACATGAGCCATGAAATCCGTACCCCGTTAAATGCGCTGGTGGGCTTTTCAGAACAACTGGCAAACAGTTATTTAAGTACTAAGCAGCAAACCATGGCCAACGCCCTGCTTCGGTCCTCTAAACACCTTATGAGTGTTATTAATCCTGTACTTGACTATAGTAAGCTTATTGCCGGTAAAACAGAGTTGGAAAGTACTTTGTTTAGTGTTGCTGATGTGTTTGAAGATGTTAAGCTCTTGTTTGAAAATCAGGTTACTGATAAGGGTTTGAAGCTAAAGCTGGAACTGGACCCTAAGGTGCCGGCAACCATTTTAGGCGATGTTGTTAAACTGAGGCAGGTTTTATACAATTTGGTATCAAACGCTATTAAATTTACCCATAAAGGCGATATTATAGTTGGTTGCAAACTGTTAACCTTAGCTAATAATGCAGCTACCTTGAGGTTTGAGGTAAGCGACACTGGCATTGGTATTCCTGCTGACAAAATTAACTCGGTATTTGAAGAGTTTACCCAGGCCGATAACAGCATAACCCGTAAATACGGCGGTACAGGTTTAGGCTTAAACATTGTTAAACGTATGGTTGAGTTACAGGGCGGCACTATAGAATTGCTTAGCACACAAGATGTTGGTAGTAGCTTTATTGCAACCCTTACTTATTCAATTAGCACTGCCGATGCGATAAATAACAATGCTGAGAAAGAGTTTTCTAAAGATATTTTTAAGGGTAAAACAATTTTGGTTTGTGATGATGAGGAAATGAATACCTTGTTGGTAGAGCATATTCTATCTACCTACGGTGCCAGTGTTATTGTTACATCATCGGCGGCTGAAATGCTTGATAAAGTTGAGCATATTATCCCCGACCTTGTACTTACCGACTTGCACATGCCTGGTATGGATGGCATGGAGGCGTTAGAACACATCAGGGGCAATATCAATACCCGGGTTGCTGCGGTTCCTATTGCAGCCCTAACAGGCGATGTAAAACCTGGCGAGCGTGAGCGTTGCCTGGAACTTGGTATGAAGGGCTTTTTAGTTAAGCCCTTTGTGGAAGCGCAGCTGGTGGAACTAGTTGATTCGGTATTTATAAAATCCCGATAATCAATTTCAATTATTGCAATATGCCTCAGGTTTGATTGGATTCTGTTCATTTTCATAATAATAGATTATTAGTACTCACTATGCAATACCATATATTTCCTAATTGTTTGGTTAGTAGCATTCTTTTCTATAAAAGGATTTTTCTTTCGACAATGTGTCCCTAAAAGGCTATCTTTGTAATAATATTCAGCCCTATAACGGATTGGCCTAATTATGGAATTGAGGTGTTTGATAGTTGATGATGATGAGTTTATAAGGATAGACCTTGAAAACAGGCTGTCGCTATGGTCAGAGGTTACTATTGTAGCCCTTTGCCCAACGGCTATTGATGCCGCCCGTATTTTAGCTGATGAGAAAATAGACCTTATTTTCCTAGATATACACTTACCGGGTATGACTGGTTTCCAGTTTATGAAATCGCTGGAACTTAACAAATCGCAGGTGGTTTTGGTTACAGGTAATAAAGAACATGCCGCCGATGCATTTGAGTATGATGTTACTGATTTTCTTGTAAAGCCTTTTACCGACGACCGTTTTGTAAAAACTATGCTAAAGGTTGTTAAAATTGCCAAACAGATGGGCACTGCCGATGTAGGTAAGCAAACAGACCACCTTTTTATTAAGGTTAACAAAATTCTTGAAAAGATAAAGTATACTGATATTATGTATGTAGAAGCCTTGGCCGACTATGTTCAGATAATCACGCTTAATAAAAAGTATACCATCCACTCTACCATGAAATCAATGGAAGAGGCCCTTCCTAAAAATGCATTTTTTAGAACCCACAACTCTTTTATTGTAAGGCTTGATAAAATCAACCGCATAGAGGATAACCTACTTATTATAGACCAGGCCACCATACCCGTTAGCCGAAACAAGGTTAAGCCGCTTATGCAGCGTTTAAACACCATTTAAAGCTTTACATTTGCCCCCTTATTAGTAGCTATGAAATATCTGGTAGCCGGCTTAGGCAATATTGGCCCCGAGTATGAATTTACACGCCACAACGTTGGCTTTTTAGTAGCCGACGAGCTGGTAAAACAAGCCGGTGGCTCTTTCACGCTTCAACGCCTTGCATATACGTCAACCATTAGGGTTAAAAACAAACAGTTGGTGGTTATTAAACCAACTACCTACATGAATCTTAGTGGCAAAGCCATCCGCCACTACCTTACCGATGAAAAAATCCCATTAGAAAACCTTATAGTAGTTACCGACGATTTGGCCCTGCCTTTTGGTACCTTGCGTATGAAGGGTTCTGGCAGCGATGGTGGCCACAATGGGCTTAAAAGCATTCAAGAGGTATTGCAAACTGCCGCCTACTCACGCCTGCGCTTTGGGGTAGGCAACAACTTCGCCAAAGGCCGCCAGGTTGATTATGTTTTGGGCCGGTGGGACGATGAAGAACAGAAAACCCTAACTGCCAGGGTACAAACCGCCTCCGACTTTGTAAAAGCCTTCGCCTTAGAAGGCCTAAACAACGCTATGAACAAGTACAACAATAAGTAGCTCATAGCACATAGTTTCATAATGCCTTAATAATAGATTTGTAGATTTAAGGCATGAAACGAATGATAATTTTTACCTGCCTACTTTTGCCTTTGTGCAGTTTTGCTCAAACATATTCTATACTTACCTATAACATACGGTTTGATAACCCCGCCGATGGGCCTGATAAATGGGATAACCGCAAAGAAGGGTTGACTAAATTGGTTAAAGGCACCAATGCCGATGTTATTGGCTTTCAAGAGGTATTGCACCCGCAATTAGAATACCTGGGCAAAGAACTTACCAGCTATAAATACCTTGGTGTTGGGCGCGATGATGGTAAAACCAAAGGCGAATACATACCCATATTTTATAAGGCCGATAAGTTTACACTGATGAAGAATGGTTGGTTCTGGCTATCGGAAACACCTGAAAAACCCAGTAAAGGATGGGATGCTGCATGTAACCGCATGTGCAACTGGGCTGTTCTACGCGATACCATCACCCATAAAAATTACTTGTTTATCAACACCCATTTAGACCATAAAGGCAAACTTGCACAAGAGAATAGTATACGCCAGATGGTTGATTTTATTTATAAGATAGGCGATGAGTATGTAGTTAAAGACAGCCTTTTTATTAATAAGGATATTCTTAACTGGATGCCGGTTGTATGGGTGGGCGACTTTAATTTGCAACCTACTGATAAGCTCTATAATAATATTACTGTAGATGGGCAGTTAACCCTCCGCGGCAGGGATGACAGCTTTCTAAAATCGGCATCTAAGCCTATGGGCACTATTGGGACTTTTAATGGCTTTAAACTTGATAGCGATTATAAAAGCCGTATAGATTATGTTTGGTTAATAGATTTTAAAGCGCAAAGTTATAAAGTACTAAACGATAAACTTCCCAATGGCCAATGGCCTTCAGACCATTTTCCTGTATTGGTAGAAATAGTCGAATAAAAAAAGCCCCAACAGTTTGTCGGGGCTTTAGGTTATATAATCAGGTAGTGTTATTGCGCAAGGGTAAAGCGTAAGCTTAAACCCGCGTTGGTGTTTGATGTTGGGAACTGGCTTGATATAGCCGGCCTGTTAATCATACGGTCAAAGAACAGGCGAACCATAAAACGTGAGTTTAGCTGGTAGTCGGCCGATGTTTTAATAGAGATGTTCATCATACCCGCTGTTGGCTGGTTTACGTTCTCTACAATCTTACGCGTAATAGTTAAGTTATTACGTATAGATATATCGGCCCTGATGTTAAGGTCGGCCTTAGGTTTTTTACCACCCTGGCCTATTTTTAGCGGTAGGGTAACGTTCTTAATCACATAACCTGTGCCAATTACAATCTCGTCGTTGGTAATCTCATTCAACTGGTTGTTATTGATACTCAGGTTAAGCGTACGCGTTTTTTTAATCTCAAAACGGGCAAGCAAACTGTTTTGTAAGGTCATATCAAACCCAATAAGTGGCCCAAACTGCTCGCTGATAGATACACCACCTGATAATGCGTAGCGCGATATAAAGTCGCCATCATTATTAAAGGTGCTGGCACCACCATTGTTCTCACCAAACTTCAAGTCGCTAACAAAAGAGCCTACGTTGTAGGTCGATCGGTAAGAGTGGCTAACCGTAAGGTTCTTAAATATCTTTTTAAGGGCCGGTATCTTAGCTAAACCATCGTAGGTAATGCGCCAGTTAGGTAGTGGTATGGCGGGGAATGGGTTTAGCGATTGTGCTTTGGCTGTGCGGCCGGAGTATGCAGCTATAAACGATGGTACTAATACCTCTTGCGATGTTTTACCGTAGCCATCAGCAAAGCCTGCGTTTGTTCCCGTTTGAGTAGTTAGGCCGTTCCAGTTAGGGTTCTTGTTTGCCACAATAAACGACATTTCATTACGCATGTTAAGGAACTTGTCAAACGTTTCCGATGCGTAGTTGTTGTCTTTATCAAACCCTTTAAATGCCGTACGCCAGGTAATGGTAGATATGCTAAAGTTACCCGTAGTCATGGCGTTAAAGTTCTTATACGTTTGCGTAGCAGGGTCGTACCTAAATACCGCCGAGTAGTTCTCGTTGTAGTTACGGGTAGCGCTCAGGGTAATGCGTAAGTCTTTATAAGGCTCAATGGTAGCATTCATATTCAGGCTGTTGCCAGTAGTCTTACCAAGCTGCGTATTCAAAATAGTATCCTGGCTTATCCACCCGCCCGCAATAGCCGCAGGCCGTATATCGCGCTGCGCACCAAACACAAACGGCAGGCCGGGGGTAGAGAAGGGGTCGCCATAGTCGCCACTCAGGTCGTTACCAAACAGCTTGCTTTGTGGCAGGTAACCCGGCAGAGCAGTACCCTCGTTAGTAGTGTAAGTAAACGATACTGTTTTTAAGCTAAGTACCGCCCTTACCAGGGTAGCCGCAACTTTTTCAAGCGGGGTATCTTCAGGGTCGTTTACTTTTTTCTTTTTAATAGTATCAGCAGGCATTTTAATTGGGTTGCCTTTATCGTCAAGCTTTGGCTTCTCATCCTTTTTAGGTACCACCGGTTTCTTGGCCGGTTTGTTAGCCATTATCTTTTTAAAGTACGGAATCTTATTATACAGCTGCATCATATTCAGCTGGCCGGTAAGCCCTTGCGTACGCGAGTTCTGTATCATATTACCCAGCTTTTGTGCCGTAGTATCTAACGATGCCGCTGTCCACGAATAGGTAGAAGCATAGTTAGCGCTGGCCGTTACAAAGCTCAACAATGGTATTTTGTTAATAGGTAACTGGTACGTAATATCAAACGATTGGCTGTAATTCGTGTTACGTCCAAAGTTCTGTATGTTGTTTAATATAGAGTCGCGTTTGGCGCGGGTATCCACACGGCCGGTGTCCTCGTCAATACGGGCATTGTTGGTAGCCCTAAAGTTCATTTGTATTGATTTGGTAATAGGCCACTGCAAATCGTAATTACGGTTCCATGTATACGATTTTGTATACTGTGGAGGTAACGGTAAAAAGCCTGCGTTAGATGCTGCTGCAACGTCGCGTATGCGGGTTTCTGCATAGTGGCGGTTAATGTCGTTACGTATACTTAAGCGCTGGGGTAGTGGTGTTATATTGATGTCTTTAATAAGCGCCAGCCATGGGCTGCTAAATGCCTTAATCTTATCAAACGGTTTAAGGCTCTTGGGCGTTTGCACCTGGTAGTTATAGCCCAATGCACCTAAGTAGTTTTTATCTATAAAGTAAGCGGTGTTAATATTGCGCTTAAACAGTTCAGTGTAAGAGTAGGTAAAGTCAAAGTTTGATACACTCCATGGGTATACCTTTTTAGGCTTGCCTCCGGTTCCGGGCGTACTTTGGCGTACTATGCGTACATTGGTAAAGTTAATACTGCGCCTGCGGGTATAATCCTGGTTTGATAACCTAAGCGAGTTTTCAGCAGCATCCCCTCCTGTAGCTGCTGCCGTAGCCAATGCTACGTCAAACTTAATGTCAGGGTCCAGCGGATTAAACTGCGGGTTGCTCCATATCTCGCCACGGTTGGTGAAAAATGGGATAGATACCCCCCACTTAGCCGGGAAGAATTTACCAAAGTCAATAGTGGTTGAGAAGTCGTACTGGGTAGTGTTGTTACGTTGGCGGTCTAGCGGCCTTTGGTCTACGTTACCAAAACCAAATGTCGACCTGCCAAATGATACGGTTGATGTACCTAAATCGGCAAGCTGGGCCTGCACCCTTGCATTTACTGCGTAGCCTCCTTTTTCAAAGTAGTCAGACAGGCG
>CAMBQF010000107.1 GCA_945869825.1 Chitinophaga pinensis
ACGCCCGGCCCTGCCACTTACCTGCACCATAAGCTGATAGCTTCGCTCAAAGGCTCTAAAATCAGGAAAGTTGAGCATGGTATCGGCATTTAAAATACCCACTAACGACACATTATCAAAATCGAGCCCCTTAGTAACCATTTGCGTGCCTACTAGGATATCAATTTGCCCGTTTTCAAAATCTTCAATAATAAGTCGGTAGCTGTTTTTGCTGCGTGTGGTTTCTAAGTCCATACGGGCAATGCGTGCTTCAGGGAAGAATATTTTCAATTCATCTTCCACCTTCTCGGTACCAAAACCTTTAAGCTGCAAAGCTGTTGAACCGCAGGCGGCACAGGCTGTTGGCGGTGGGGTATGGTAGCCGCAATAGTGGCATTTAAACACACCGCTTTGCTTATGGTAGGTTAGGCTAACATCGCAATTTATACACTGCGGCACCCATGCACAGTTGCTACACTCTATAAACGGCGCGTAGCCACGGCGGTTTTGAAAGAGGATAACCTGCTCTTTGTTTTGCAGGGCAAGGCCAATATCATCGAGCATGGGCTTAGCAAAAATGGAGTGCATTTGCTTGCGTTTGCGCAGCTCTTTTAAGTTGAGCACCTCTACGGTAGGCATGGCCATATCGGCATAGCGGCGGTCCATAATTACGTAGCCATACTTGCCATTGTTGGCATTAAAATAGCTTTCGATGGCGGGCGTTGCCGAGCCCAACACTGTTTTTGCTTTAAAGAGCGATGCTAGGTAAATAGCCGCATCGCGGGCATGGTAGCGGGGCGCAGGGTCGTATTGCTTAAATGAGTTTTCGTGCTCTTCATCAACAATAACCAACCCCAGCCTTATAAAGGGCATAAACAGCGCAGAGCGTGCGCCAAGTAAAATCTCGTAGCCCGACCCTTCGGTGCCATTGTAGCTAAGGGTATGGTTCCAAACCTCAATACGTTCGTTCTCATTCAACCTTGAATGGTACACGCCAACCTTGGTGCCAAACACTTTTTTTAGGCGGTTGATTATTTGGGTGGTAAGCGCAATCTCAGGCATTAAAAACAACACCTGTTTGCCGCTGCCAATAGACTCTGCAATAAGTTTGATATAGACTTCGGTTTTGCCGCTGGATGTAACGCCCTGCAACAATACCACATCTTTTTCTTCCAATTGTTTTTTAACGGAAACCAATGCTTCCTGCTGCCAGTCGGTAAGGTTTTTGCCCGTGTAATTTTCTACGCCTGCCGATGTAAAATCAGCCTCTACTTCCAGTATTTCCAGCACCCCTTTTTTCTCCAGCGCTTTTACCTTAGGCCAGGCCTCGGGCAGTTTGCGCATAAACTCGGCCTTGCGGATGTGTGGTTGCTTAGCATCGGAATACCTTTGACTTAAGGCAATGTAGGCCAATATAACTTCTAACTGCGCAGGCGAACGCTTTTCAATCTTATCAAATAGCTGCTTTAGCTCTTTCTCATCATCGTATGCATCTGCCAGCTTAATCAGTATATCTTTTTTGGGCTTGAACTTCTCTTTAAGCTCTTCGTAAACGCTGACAATGTTACGCTCTAAGAGGTTTTTGATAACCCCGTGGATGTTTTTAATGCCGGTAACTTTGCCTAACTCATCAATGCCCATTACCTGGTGAATATGCAGCATATCGAGCACTGCATATTCTTTCTCGTTAAGTCCAACAGCAGTTTCAGCCTCATCAGGGTTAAAGATGATTTTTGTTTCGCTTTGCAGCTTAAGGCCTGCGGGTAGTGCGGCGCTCATTACCTCGCCCTCGGTACACAAATAGTAGTGGCTTATCCAGTTCCAAAATTTCAGCTGCTCGGCGTTGATAATAGGCCGCTCATCAATAAGCCCTTGCAACTCTTTGGGGGTGTAGCCTGTGGGGGCATTGTTATGCACCGCTTTTATAATTGCTGTATAGAGCTTGCTTTTGCCAAACTGTACCACTACGCGCTGGCCGGGCATAAGCTGGCCCTGCAATTCAGGCGGAACAGCGTAGGTATAAGCCTTGGGCAAATACAGCGGTAATATAACATCGGCATACCACATAGCTTAAAACGGATAACCAATACCTAACTGGAAGATAACTGGGTTATAGTACCCTTTGCTCTCTGTTTTTTTGCGGTACTCAAAAGGCGATAAATATTTTTTTCCTTCATACTCAGCACCTGGATCGTATAAACGGCGGGCAAAATCTAAGCGTAATAAAAAGAAACTTAAATCTAAACGCAAGCCAATACCATAATCAACGCCAAATTGACCAAAGCTTTCTTTTAAAGAACCATCTTTCCGTTCCTCGTCGGGCTTGGTTAACCAGATATTCCCTACATCAACAAACAAAGCGGGTTCTAAAAAGCTGAATAATTTTAAGCGGTATTCGGCATTTAACTCCATTTTAAAATTGGCTACCTGGTCTATATTACCACCAGCGCTTTTATTAAATGAGCCCGGGCCTAAAGAACGTTGCAACCAACCACGCATACCGTTAGAGCCCCCTGCGAAAAAGGCTTTTGCGAAGGGTAAAGAGGGTAATGTGTTTTTACCATAGGCTAACCCAAAACCAACATAACCCCGAAGGGCAATGGCATTTCTATCGTTAAGGTAAAAATTGGGGTAAATCTCAAAATCGGTACGTATGTATTTGGCTGTAGTAGTAATATCCGGTGTAGATGTATTTTTGCCAATTGTAATTTGGTTTAAGCCCAGCGAGCTAATTAATAAGCCCGAAGATTCGAATCCGAAACGCCAGAACACATAGTTAACGCGCTTATCGGGGTGTTGGTTTGTCCATACTACAGAAACCCTTCCGGCTTGAACGAGGGCATTATCAAAACTACGCAACAGCACCTGCGATGTGGTATCTAGTAACTCTTCATAGGCATTATCAAGCCGTGCATTTAAAAAGTTAATCTCAACCGGGTTATAAGTAACGGTAGTGTACTTGTTTTGCCTCCATGTCCAGCCGAAAGAAAGAGTATAGGCGCGGCGCAGGTATTGTGGGCGGTTTTGGTAGTTAAATGCCGTAGTGATAGCAGTACGCGGGTTTTTAATAGGATCTTTTACAAAATAATTTATAGGCCATACACCACGCGGAATGTTAAGCGTAAGGCTGGCACCATATTCCTGCGTGTTGAAGAGGTTTCTTGCCCCGCTACCAATACTGTCATTTACCAGGCGTTGAAACTCAAGCGCTCCGCGTAATTTAAACTCAAGCCACTCCTCGCCCCTGAAAAGGTTTTTATTAATGAAGCCAACAGCGGCTCCAATACCTAAGTTGCCACCGGTGTTAGTGCCCTGCGTTTCAAGCGAATAGCCGCGGCGCATAGAGGGTGTAAGTAAAATATCGTAATCTAAAATCCCCTTACCATCAGAAGAATCGACAATGGTGCGGGGGTTGAATTGTATATTAATGAATTTGAAGGTACGCAAATCGCTAAGGCGGCTTAGGGTAATATCTAGTTCGCGATCGGAGTAGACAGAATCTTTGCGGAGGAAAATATGGTAATCGATAGTTTTGGGCCTGAACATAGGCCTGTCAGCCTGTGGGTAAAAGTATACTGCACGGTTGTAGGTGGTAGTATCATACACAATGGTAGTGCCTGTAGGGTCGTAACCCAGGTTAACTGTCATATTACCCAATTTGTAATGAATGTGGCGGCCCTCGGCAAGGCTATCCTCGCCCGATTTACCAGTGGCCACCTGTGGGTTTTTGATGATAAACGAAACGGTAACCTTTTTGCCACCTTTGTTGGTGTCGGCCAACACTTTTACAAATTCATTATTAAAAAAGTAATAGCCTTTACTTTTTATTAGGTTTGATAAACGGTCCTGTTCGTCAGAAAGGGCATCGGTATCAAAATGGCTGCCTGCAAAAACAAGTTTATCTTCTTTGTCGCGGTTTAGTATGTGTTGCAGGGCGGTATCCGTAGCCACGTACTTAATGGTATCAACAATATATTGGGGGCCGGCCTTTATGTTGTAAAACACATTCACCTTTCTGTTGCGCATTTCTATAGCAGAGTCTTTTACGGTGGCAAAAAAGTAGCCGTTGTTAAACATGTAATGCTTAAGCTGAAAAACAGATTTATTGGTAAGAAGGGTATCAAATAGTGCCGGCGGCTCGCCAATACCCTGAATCCATTCGCGGAAGGGCTTCGCCACTATGTCCTCGGCATCGTTTGTATTGTTGGGGGTGCATTTGTACACCTTGCCGCGTTTTTTGTAGCGTTCGGTGCGGCGTATGCAGCGGTTATCGCGGCGCTCGTTGCGGTTGTCCTGACGCTTAATTTTTTTCTCTACCCTCTCTTTATGGTCGTTGGCGGCTTTGGTAGAGTCTACCAGGTTGTAAACCTGCAGGTAAAAGCGCCAAAACCCCAGCAGCTTGCGGTTAGGCTTTTGTTGCAGGTAATCTTCGGCATCGCCCACGCTTACCGATTTATCATCGGTTTTTACAGTTACTTTGTTTAATAGCTTTTGGTTGTCGTGCAGCCGGCGGGTTGGGCTACAGCCCCAAATGGTAATCAACACCAAAAGGCCCATCAGGGCCATAAACTTATATGTGTTGCTAACTTTGCGCTGCTGCATCTGTTAAATTTGAATATTTTTGGCTGCCCAACAAATGTAATCCGGCAAAAATAACATAAACCGCCCACAATGCTAAGTACCAACCGCATTAAGTTTCTACGTTCGTTATCAGCCAAAAAAACAAGGGCTGACGAGGGTTTGTTTACCGTAGAGGGCGTAAAACCTGTTGCCGAGCTGCTGGGCTCCCCTATCAAAATCCATTCTGTTTATGCTTTAAACGGCTGGATTATGGAATATAATACACAATTAGCCGCCAGCGGTGCCGAAGTGGTAACGGTTACGGAGAAAGAACTGGAACGAATATCGCAGTTATCTACTCCCAACCAGGTTTTTGCCTTAGCCCACCAACCGCAAACAATTTTAAACATAAACGCACTGGGCGATAAATTAGTACTGGCGCTGGACGATGTGTCTGACCCAGGTAACATGGGTACTATTATCCGCATAGCTGAATGGTTTGGTATTGACACCATTGTATGCTCGCCCAACTCGGTAGAGCTGTATAACCCCAAAACGGTGCAGGCCACTATGGGTTCTTTGTTTAGGGTGCATGTGTTTTATACTGAGTTGAAACCTTTTGTTGAAGAATATAAAGCTGCCTACAACAACCCTGTATGCGCAGCGGTGCTTGGTGGCGATGATTTATATGCATCGCCTATAAAGGCCCCTTGTTTGTTGCTAATGGGAAGCGAGAGCCATGGGTTATCGGCTGAATTAATTAATGTATCGACCTATAAAATAACGATACCGGCGGCGGTGGGTTCTAAGGCTGAATCGCTGAATGTGGGGGTAAGTACGGCGGTGATAGTGAGTGAGTTGAGGAGGCGTGGGTAATAAATTTTGCCTGCGTGCGTTTCTCCAATAATGAAATATCTTATTAGTTTACTTTGTATTAGTCTTTGCTTTTTTGCAAAATGTCAAGTAGATGCTTTTACTATGCTTGGTTGGCTTGAGAGTGCCGACACAACCAATATGGCAAAAACTTTAAGCCTCTGCGGCTATGTTCCTGCTAAACGCTTTTATATACAAGGCTCCATAGGCTATGATTGGTTTGAACGTAAAACAATCAATAAAAACAACAGCGATATTGGTTATTTTACTATGCCCGACAAAAGCTTTACCACTATTAAGTTTACCACCACAAAAAAGCAGGTTTACCAAAAGCAATTAAGAAAATTAAAGCATCTGGATTTTAAGTACCCAAAAATGTTCAGAAGGAAAAATATTACCTGTGTAAATACTAATGACCATACTGTAGAATTATATGCAAAAAGCCGAATGTTTGAAGATTATGCCGAATATTATACAATAGAACTAACCAAAGGCGCTCGTCGTTCTGCTTTTCTTACCCCTACAGAAATGATAAGAAAAGAGACCTGCAGGGATACCGCCTGCATAAACAGGTATTTGCTTGATAAAGGTTTTACCCTGGCCAAAGTTGATACTGGAGGCAATTATATTTATCCGGTATACACCTATACATCTATACCTGCGGGTTGTTCTAAACTTGCCGATAGCCTTGATATTAATACCGTGCGACTGGCTTTTAATGTGCGAAAGCATATTGAGTTTATCAGCTTTAAAACCTATTGCGAATATACCGGTAAGTATTGGCTAAGCTGGTTTGAAAGTAGTGGTTTTAAATTCAAATTCAGTAATGATTTTGGTGCAGATGTTTACCATGCTAATTTTTCTTTTCCTGCTGATTTATGGTATTACTACGAGAGGTCGCAAAAAGGTATTAAGTCATACCGGTTTACTTTATTATATGAGGCCTGGGATTAAGTGGAAAGGGGTGAGGTAAGGCTAATTTTCCTATTTTAGCGCCGCAATGGATTTATCGGTAATAATACCTATATACAACGAAGAAGCTAATATTGGCCTGCTGTACAACCGCCTTAAGGGTGTTTTGGATGGTTTGCCTGTGGAGAGCTACGAGATGGTTTTTATTAATGATGGCAGCCGCGATGCATCGCTGGCGCTGATAAAAGGCCTTGCTGTTACTGATAGCAATGTGCGGTATATTGACTTTAGTCGCAACTTTGGCCACCAGGTGGCTGTTACTGCGGGGCTTGATGCCTGCGTGGGCAATGCTATTGTAATTATTGATGCCGACCTGCAAGACCCGCCCGAGCTTATTGGCGACTTATATGCCAAGCATAAAGAGGGCTACCAGGTGGTATACGCGCAGCGCCGCAGCCGACAAGGCGAAAGCTTTTTTAAGAAGTTTACCGCCAAAATGTTTTACCGCATACTGGCCCGCATAACATCAGTAAATATTCCGGTTGATACGGGGGATTTTCGCTTGATAGACCGTGTGATTGTGAATATTTTGAAAGAGATGCCCGAGCAGCAAAAATACCTGCGCGGTCAAATAGCGTGGATTGGCTTTAACCAGATTGCCGTAGAGTACGACCGTGATGAGCGTAACGCAGGCGAAACGGGTTATACCTTTAAAAAGATGGTGCGCCTGGCTCTGGACGGCCTTACGGGCTTTTCTAACTTCCCCTTGCGATTTGCTACGTTGGCCGGATTTTTTGTGTCGGGGATAGCGTTTTTACTGATTATTTACGCGCTGATTTCCTTCTTCTTTTTTACCAAAACTACGCAGCCGGGTTGGACATCGATGATGATAAGTGTGCTGTTTATTGGCGGCATCCAGCTAATAGGCATTGGTATTATTGGCGAGTACATTGGCCGCATTAGCTCTAACGTGCGCAACAGGCCGCTTTATATTGTAAAGGATACGAATATTTCTTCTAGGTTATAGGTGCTAGAATTTAGCGTGTAGGGTTGAGTTTGGCTTTTCCCAAATTATTTCATTATTTCATTAGCTCATTCGCTTATTCGCTCATTATCTTTGCAACTTATGGAATACAACTTTAGCGATATAGAACAACGTTGGCAAGGCTATTGGGCACAGCGTAAAACCTTTGCAGCAACCAATAACAGTACAAAACCTAAATATTATGTGTTAGATATGTTCCCTTACCCATCGGGGGCGGGGCTGCATGTGGGCCACCCGCTGGGCTATATTGCCAGCGATATTGTAAGTCGCTACAAACGCCTGCAGGGCTTTAATGTATTGCACCCCATGGGGTACGATGCGTTTGGCTTGCCTGCTGAGCAGTATGCTATACAAACGGGCCAACACCCTGAAGTTACGACTAAAGACAACATTGCACGCTACCGCGAGCAGCTGGATAAAATTGGATTTGCCTACGACTGGGACCGCGAGGTGCGCACCAGCGACCCTGCCTACTACAAGTGGACGCAGTGGATTTTTATGCAGCTTTTTAAATGTTACTACAACAACAAAACCAACAAAGCTGAATACATAGACGGCCTAATTGCTGAATTTACAGCCAACGGCACAGCCAATGTTAACGCCGCTTGCGGCGAGGTTCTAAATTTTTCTGCCGACGAATGGAACGCCAAAAGCGGCAAAGAACAACAGGAAATTTTAATGAACTACCGCCTTGCTTACCAAAGCTTTACAATGGTAAACTGGTGCGAGGCATTGGGCACCGTATTGGCTAACGACGAAGTTGTTAACGGAGTATCGGAGCGAGGGGGCTACCCGGTAGAACGCAAGCCGATGAGGCAATGGTCGCTGCGGATAACAGCCTATGCCGAGCGTTTGCTGGAAGGCTTGGAGCGAATAGATTGGAGCGATGCGTTAAAAGAACAACAACGCAACTGGATTGGTAGAAGTGAAGGGGCAATGGTAAAATTTAGCCTCTCCCCTAGCCCCTCTCCGGGGGAGAGGGGAACTGCACCTTTGTATAAGACCGCAGATCCAATTCTATACGAAAAACTGAAAAATCATAGCAAAGAACACCGCCAGAATCCTACCCAAGAGGAAAGTATAATTTGGGATAATATCCGCGCAAACCAATTAGGCTATAAGTTTCGTCGCCAACATGCAGTAGATATATTTATTGCTGACTTTATTAATTTAGACAAAAAGCTAATAATTGAAATTGATGGTGGCTATCATAATGACCCCGAACAAAAGGAGTTGGATGAACTAAGACAGCAAACATTAATAGAGAAAGGTTATACTTTTTTACGCTTCAAAAATGAAGAAGTAGCACATGATTTAGAGCGAGTATTATCTGACATAAAAATAATGTTGGATAAAACTCCCCTCCCCCACGGGGAGGGGTTGGGGGAGGGGCTAGAGGTATTTACCACCCGCCCCGATACCATTTTCGGGGTATCGTTTATGGTTATTGCACCTGAGCATGAATTGGTGGCAAAGATTACCACTGCGGAACAAAAAGAGGCTGTTGAGGCCTATGTAAACATAGCTAAAAACCGTTCGGAGCGCGAACGTATGACGGAGGTAAAACGCGTATCGGGTGAGTTTACCGGCGCGTATGTAGAGCATCCGTTTACGGGTGCGCTTATTCCTGTTTGGATTGGCGACTATGTATTGGCTGGCTACGGCACGGGCGCTGTAATGGCTGTACCTGCAGGCGACGAGCGCGACTATGCTTTTGCCAAACATTTTAACCTGCCTATTCCGGCAATATTAGAAGGCATTGATATTAGCGAAGCGGCTAACCCCACGAAGGATGCGAAGATGATTAATTCCGATTTTTTAAACGGGTTAACAGGCTACGAGGCCATTAAAAAAGCCATTGAAGCCATTGAAGAAAAGGGCATTGGCAAAGGCAAGGTAAACTTCCGCTTGCGCGATGCAGGCTATAGCCGCCAACGCTACTGGGGCGAGCCTTTCCCTGTAGTGTATGATAAAGAAGGAACACCGCATTTATTAGATGAAAATAATCTTCCTGTAGAGTTGCCGAAGGTAGATAGCTATAAGCCTTCGGGTAGTGGCGAATCTCCATTGGCGAATGCAAAAGATTGGGTAACTAATATTGAAGGCTTTACACGCGAAACAGACACCATGCCGGGTTATGCCGGTTCATCGTGGTACTTTTTGCGCTATATGGACCCTAAGAATGACAAAGAATTTGTAGGCAAAGATGCCGTTGAATACTGGCGGTCTGTCGACTTATACTTGGGTGGTTCGGAGCATGCGGTAGGGCATTTATTGTACTCACGTATGTGGAACAA
This sequence comes from Chitinophaga pinensis, assembly GCA_945869825.1. Taxonomy (GTDB): domain Bacteria; phylum Bacteroidota; class Bacteroidia; order CAMBQF01; family CAMBQF01; genus CAMBQF01. The sequence continues at coordinate 9,667 of CAMBQF010000107.1, forward strand.
ATTCCTGTTCGACTTAGGTTTGGTAGTAGAAGATGAGCCGTTTAAAAAGCTGATTAATCAGGGGATGATACAGGGGATGTCGGCGTATATATATACACAAGGCGTTAAAGGTACAGGTATAGTTGGTGACCCCGAAATGACTATTAAAGGCAATAAAGAGTATATAAAAGGAACATTTATAACTGCTAAAGGAGAAGGATATCTTACTTTAATATTTTCAGCAGATTATATAGCAGATAAAAATCTTGAAAAAGATAAAATTTTAAAGAAAATACTTCCTATTGAATTAGTAGAAAAAAACGACTCATTAAATATTGAAAAGTTCGTACAATCTTCACACGCCAAGAATTTTTTTAGTGTAGAAGATAAAGATGAATTTGTATTTATAAATTCAAAAGGATATTGGCAAGAAGATAATAATGAATGGATCTTCAATCCTTTCACAGACTCTGAGCTAAGGGATAATGATAAATTAATTCCGGTTACTCGTGAGGTTGAAAAAATGTCCAAATCAAAATGGAACGTTGTCAACCCAGATGATATTATAAACGAATACGGAGCGGATACCTTACGCATGTATGAGATGTTCCTTGGCCCGCTGGAGCAAAGCAAACCGTGGAACACCAACGGCATTAGTGGGGTGCATAATTTCCTGCGCCGCTACTGGCGGTTGAGCCATACGGAAAACGGCTTTGCTGTGAGCGATGAACCTGCAACTAAAGAAGAACTAAA
>CAMBQF010000108.1 GCA_945869825.1 Chitinophaga pinensis
GGAACTCCACATTGTTAAAGCCATATTTTTCGGCATTTAACCTTGCGCGGTCAATCATAGCTTCGGTAAAGTCAATGCCTATTACTTTGCCTTCGGCTCCTGTTTCGTGGCGGGCCACAAAGCAATCGTTACCGGCGCCCGATCCTAAATCTATAACCACATCGCCTTTTTTAATTTTGGCAAATTGCGTAGGCAGGCCGCAGCCAAGGCCTAAGTCGGCATCGGCGGTATAGCCTTCCAGTTTGGTGTAGTCATCAGCCATAATATTATATACCTCGGTAGAGCAGCCTGTAGCGCCGCAGCACGATGATGCATTGGTCTCCTTATCCTGCAAGGCTATTTCAGCATACTTATCTTTTACTATCTGTTTTAATTGTTCTTCCGTTTCCATTTTTTTGTTTTTAGGGGTGATTTAACAACAAGTGCCAACTTTCTTCAATTGGTTCATCTTGTCTATATATTGCTGCATGGCATTGGTAAAGCGTTCAAAACCTTCCCAGTTTATACAATAGCACGATTTTACGCCCGAAATGCGCCCTTGAACGAGGCCCATTTTTTTGAGTTCTTTTAAGTGCTGCGATACTGTTGCCTGTGCCAGCGGAAGTACGTCTACTATCTCGCCACACACACATTCGTTTCGCTCTGCCAGGGTTTTAAGTATTGCAATGCGTCCCGGGTGACCCATTACCCTTGCAAATTCAGCCAGTTGAACATCATCGGCTTCAAATTCCTGCTTATTTATAGTTGCCATAGTGCTTAATATATTTCATCGCAAATATACGATTAATATTCAATCGTACAAATACGATAGATATTTTTTCATTATTTTTATTAATTCTTCTGAAAGGGTTTCTGTTGTAGTAAAATTTTGAGTTTTCGCGCTGTGTTTAATCTCCTCTAGAGAGGAGTACCCCGACACAGTCGGGGGGAGGTGTGTCATTCTGCTTATACACACCCCGTCTGCCGCCTCGGCGACATCCACCACTCTCAAGAGGGGATGCTCTCAATCCCTTGCTGTTGTAGTAAAATTTCGACTTTTCGCGAAGTGTTTTATCTCCTCTTGAGAGGAGTACCCCTGACGTTTACAGTCATGGGGGAGGTGTGTCATTCCCCTTATACACAACCCGTCGTGGCAGAGCCATCCACCCCTCTCAAGAGGGGATGCTCTCAATCCCTCTCTGTTGTAATAAAATTTTAACATTTCAGTAGGCAAGTTTTTAGTTTTTCACTTTTCGTTTTTAGTTTACTTACAAAGGTACAACCCCAACACCCCCTTTGTCAACCATTAGTTATCAATAGCTAAAGGTCCCTCTCATTGAGAGGGTGGATTTCGACGACAGTCGAAAGACGGGAGAGGGTAATTCTTTATCTATTAATTTGTACCTTAGCCCTAATGCTCCTCAAAATCAAATACACTGCTTTTGCCTTGCTGTTTTTTATATCATTAAAGGCGCAGGAAAATCTTGTTCTTAATCCGTCCTTTGAAGATTTGAATAATTGCGCTATTACGAATGATAACTTTGATGAAAGCATTAGTAATTGGTTTACTGTTATAAGATCTCCTGACGTTTATAATATATGCGATACTTCTTCGGATGGTTTTAATTTTAGCATTCCAATAAATATAGCAGGATTTCAATATCCACAAAGTGGGAATGGGTATTCTGGATTGTATACATTTATATTATCATACGGTTTTCAAAGTTCTGAGATAGGCGGAAATAAGAGAGAATGGATAGGTATAAAATTGCTTGATACACTAAAGCAAAATGCAATTTATTGTATTAGTTATTTTGTGTCGCTTGCAGACACTTCATTTATTACAACTATCCCGCCTCAAGTTTATTTTTCAACGGACAGTGTTTTTATACCAACAAGCCAGCCTCCAAATTTACAAGACTATCAAAATAACAATCATTTAGCAGTGCTTTCTAACGATATAGTTTATGACACAATAAATTGGACAAAAGTTAGTGGTGAGTATGTAGCAAAAGGGGACGAGTGCTATTTATATATAGGCAATTTTTTCGATTATTTAAACACTTCATGGGATACAATAAGAAGTAATCCTGATTTAAATGATTTTATTGTTGCTTATTTCTATATTGATAGTATTAGTGTAGTTAAGTGTGGAATGGTTGGTATAAATGAAAATATTACATCTGATAAAATCAAAATATACCCCAGCCCCGCCCAAGATTTTGTAAGCCTAGAATTGCCTAAAAACTATAATAAGGTACAGTTAAATATTTACAACCTAACAGGGCAGTTAATCTCTCAAAAGCAAATAAGCCAACCAAACCAACAAATACCTATTGCAGAGTTAGGTAATGGCATGTATATCTTCGTTATCCAAAATGGATATAAGGTTATAGGTAGGCAAAGGGTGGTTGTTGCCAGGTAAGTGGCGCTGCAATAATAACATTGCTTACGCATGCTATAATCCCTCCCCTCGCTTTGCGAGGTACTCCCTTTAAAAGGGAGAGTTGTTTCCAAAGTATTTAGGTGCGGTGGGCAGTCCACGCTTTTAAACCCTTTGTCCGCATAGCGGACAGTAACCGGCATGGCGTTTGAAACGGGGTCCCGCAGAGAAAGTGAGCGTCCCGAGACTTCGGGAAAAATCGGCACTGTTTGAGTCCCGATGCTTCGGGACGAGTTTGCCGACTTTAGCGAACGCCCTCGTAGCGGGTCGTTGAAAAATGCAGCCGTTGATTTTTTGATTACTTTTTCATCAAGGAAAAAGTAATTGCCCTCCGCAAAGGAGTGCGGGCCGCATAGGCCAATGACTAAATTAAAGTCCCCCCTCTCACTTTAGGAGAGGGGGTTAGGGGGTGAGGTAAATTAGGGAATAAATAATTTAGTTTTACACACCTCCCCGTTCAATAACTCCAACCCCAACCCGCCAAACACCCCTGCTGCCAAACTACATTTGTAGCACAAACACACAACAATGATTAAAATTGGCGTTATTGGCGCAGGGCATTTAGGCAACATCCATATCAAGCTGTTAAAAGAGGTTCCCCAGTTTCAGCTAACCGGCTTTTACGATACCGACGATGAGCAGGCCGCGAAGATTGAAAAGGAGCATGGCATAAAACGCTTTAACAGTGCCGACGAGCTGATTTTTGTAAACGATGCCGTAGATATTGTTACCCCAACCCTGTACCATGCCGACTATGCCGTTAGGGCCCTTACCCAGTTTAAGCATGTGTTTGTAGAAAAGCCATTAACAGAGAATGTAGACGAGGCCAAGCACCTGGAAAAGCTAACCCACGAATCGAATGTAAAGCTGCAGGTAGGCCATGTAGAGCGCTTTAACCCCGCTTTTATAGCCGCCCAGCCGTTTATAGATAGCCCCATGTTTATTGAAACCCACCGCCTGGCCGAGTTTAACCCACGGGGGACAGATGTTTCGGTAGTGTTAGATTTAATGATACACGATATAGATATTGTGCTAAGCTGCGTAAAGAGCAACGTGCGCAAAATAAGCGCCAGCGGGGTAGCCGTTGTTAGCGATACACCCGATATTGCCAATGCCCGCCTGGAGTTTGATAATGGCTGTGTAGCCAACCTTACCGCCAGCCGCATATCGTTAAAAAAGATGCGCAAAACCCGCATGTTCCAGCGCAATGCCTATGTAGCGGTCGATTTTTTAGAGAAAACTACCGAGATTGTCCGCTTGAAAGACCTGCCCGCCAAGCCCGAAGACCCTTTTGCACTGGCGGTAGAAACGCAGGGTGGCAAGGGCTGGAAACAGATTTATTTTGAAAACCCGGAGATTGTAGACAGCAACGCCATAAAGGCTGAACTGGAAAGTTTTGCAAATAGTATTATCAACGATTTGCCCACCGTTGTTACCGTTCACGATGGCCTGGCTGCCCTGCAGGTAGCCCAGCAGGTAATAGAACGCATACAAATGAATCAACCTTTGTAAATTAGCGCAATAATTTGTGCCATTTTGCGTTAATACTATCATGGTGATTAGACGATACTTAGTACCTGTACTTTTTACAATTGCTGCTGCGGCTCTTTTTACCGCCTGCAAAAAAGAGGTACCCAACGGCGGCATACCCGCCTATATTCAAATAGATACCATTAAGGTTACGTCTAATGCTAACCAGGGCTCGGCCAGCCATAATGTTACCGATGCGTGGATTTTTGTTGACAGCGAACCGCTCGGTGCTTTTCAGCTGCCCTGCAAAATACCCGTGTTAAAAGAGGGTAAACACACTATACTGGTTAGGGCGGGTATTAAAATGAATGGTATTTCAGCTACCCGTGTTCCTTATCCTTTTTACCAGTTTTACCAGGTTGATACCCGTCTTACTAAAGATAGCATAACAGTTGTAAGCCCTACCGTTACATACTTTCCTGATATCATCTTTCCTTACATTGAAGACTTTACCAGCGGGGGCGTGTCTCTTATACCTGACCCTGTAAAAAGCGATACCGATATTATCCGGCTTACTTCGGGGCCAGATTTGCTTCAGGGGCCTTGCGGTGCTATATATATGCCACCCGGCAAGGTTGATACTGTTTTGTATTATATGAACAGCGATATTGAACTGCCCGGCGGTGGAACCAATGTATACCTTGAACTGGATTACAAAAACAACCATCCCTTTGTTATGGGCTTGTATGTGAACAACCCAACCAGTGTAGTGCAAAAGCAGTTGTTTCAGTTTAATAACAGCGATAACTGGAATAAAATCTACATCAACCTTACAGATTATGTAAGTAATGAAATTAGCGCGTTAGACTTTAAACTGTTTTTTGGTGCATTAAAAACCGGTGAGGATACCACCAAAGACGTTAAGATATTTTTAGACAATATTAAACTGGTACACAACTGATGAATAAACGTATCCAAACCGCTAAATATGTAGCAGCCGACACAGTGGCTGCGGTATCGGCGTGGACTATGTTTTTTTCTTACCGAAAGGTATATGTTGAGCAGTTTTTGCCCAATCAGTTTAAAACCTATTTAGATGATCAAAACTATTTTGCCGGTGCTATACTGGTGCCCTTATTCTGGCTGGCGCTGTATGCCATTATGGGTTATTACAGCAATATATTCCGCCGCTCACGCATTGGCGAAGTTGGCCAAACTTTTGCCCATACCCTTATAGGTACTGTAGTGTTGTTTTTTGCCATTGTGTTAGATGATGATGTACCGCGCTATACCAATTATTACCAATTAGCCGGGGCTTTGTTTATCAGCCACTACATGCTTACCCTTATATTCAGGTTGATACTTACCACCCGCACTAACCACCGTATACACCGCCGCATTATAGGGTTTAACACCCTGCTTATTGGGGGCGATGATAAAGCCAAAGAGATTTACGATGAGATTGAAAGCCAGAAAAAATCGAGCGGAAACAGGTTTGTAGGCTATGTAAACGGCACCAGTCCCGAAGCACATATAATGGATAACCATGTTCCGCGTTTGGGCGAGTTTAGCAATATTAAAAATATCATTTCTGACCAGAATGTAGAGGAGGTTATTATTGCTATTGAGAGTAACGAACACCATCATATAGAGCGTATCATTGCCGATTTGGAAGAGACCGATGTGCTCATCAAAATCATACCTGACACCGCAGGCCTCTTATCAGGCCAGGTAAAAATGACGGCCATTTTTGGTGCCCCGCTTATTGAGGTGTCATCTCACCTTATGCCTGTGTGGCAGCAAACACTAAAACGGATATTTGATATTGTAGTGTCTATCATCTTCTTTACCATATTCTCGCCCGTATACCTTATTACTGCGGCTATCGTATGGTCAACATCAAAAGGCCCAATTATTTACAAACAACACCGCGTAGGCAAGCATGGTAGGGTGTTCAATATTTACAAATTCCGTTCTATGCAAACCAATGCCGAGAATGGAACCCCCATGCTATCCAGCACCGATGATAGCCGTATAACACCCTTTGGTAAGTTTATGCGCAAAACAAGGTTGGATGAGATACCCCAATTCTACAACGTATTAAAAGGCGAAATGTCTATTGTAGGCCCACGTCCTGAGCGTCAGTTTTATATTGATAAGATTGTAGACAAAGCCCCACACTACCGCTTTTTGCTTAAGGTACAGCCGGGCATTACATCGTGGGGGCAGGTAAAATATGGCTATGCCGAAAATGTTGACCAAATGGTAGAGCGTTTAAAATACGACATCCTCTACATCGAAAACATGAGCCTGGCCCTCGATTTTAAGATTATGATTTATACGGTACTAACCGTACTAAAGGGTAGCGGCAAATAACTAGCACCTAAAACCTAGCACCCAGCAGCTATTTCCGAAGGAAATCCTTAAACCACAAACCGCTATCTTTTATTATGCGTTTTTGGGTGGTAAAGTCGGTATACACAAGTCCAAAGCGCGGACGTGTACCTTCGGCCCACTCAAAGTTGTCCATCAATGTCCAGCAATAGTAGCCTGTAACATTAACACCGTCTTTCTTGGCACGTAATACCTGCGCTAAATAGTCCTGGTAAAACTTGGTGCGCTTCTCATCGTGCACACGGCCATCCACTAAGGTATCAGTAAATGCAGCGCCGTTCTCTGTAACAATTATCTTTTTAATGCCGGGGTAGGCGGCAAACTTTTTCAGTACATTGTAAATACCTTCGGGGTAAACCTCCCAGTTCATATCGGTTATCTCAATGTTTTCAACCGGCTTTTTATCTGCGGGTATTTGCCATGCCCACATAACAGGGGGGAAGATAGAAGCTTTAACCAGCTCGCGGGTATAGTTTTGTATGCCAATAAAGTCAAAATCAAACTTCAGTTTCTCCTCATCGCCGGGCTCAAAATGCTTTTTAATACCTTTAAAACCGGGTATTGTATCTACAGGGTATCCCATACCTAAAACAGGCTCTATAAAAAAGCGGTTTAGCAAGGCATCAACCCTGGCCGCAGCACGTTGGTGCTTGGGCTTTTCTTTCAGTGGGTCAATATCCGAGCAAGAAAAGGTTGTCCCCACATTAGCATCCGGTACGTTAGCGCGTATTATGCGTCCGCCCTCAGCCTGCGATAGCGCCGTATGGTGCGCCGCTCTTAGGAATTTACCTACGCTTTTTTTCCCCGGGGCATGCATACCTATCATGTGGCCAAGGGCAGTGTAGGCTAGGGGCTCATTAAGCACCATCCAGTTTTTTACCTTGCTGCCATACTCTTTAGTAACCATGTTGGCATACTCACAAAAAGCAGTGTATGTGTTACGGTTTGGCCATCCGCCTTTATCTTGTAAGGCTTGTGGCAAATCCCAATGGTAAAGGGTTATCCAGGGTTGCACACCAACCTGCAGGCAGTAATCAATTACATTGTGGTAAAAATCTATCCCCTTTTGGTTTTTCTCCCCCGTGCCGTTAGGCAACACCCTGCTCCACGCTATTGAGAACCTGAACACATCCATGTTCATCTCCTTTATCAGGTCAATATCGCTTTTGTAGGTATGGTAAAAATCGCAGGCCATATCGCCTGTTTCCTTGGTTTTTATCTTGCCTTTGGTATGGCTAAAGGTATCCCATATCGATGGGCCTTTGCCATCAACATTCCATGCCCCCTCTATCTGGTAGGCTGCTGTTGCAACACCCCACAAAAAATCATTGCCAAAGTCGCCCCTGGTATAGCCAGGTCCTGCAATGTCCCGCATAAAATTTTGTTTGGCAAAAGCGGGTAAAACGGTAAGGCCTGCAGTAGTCAGTGCCAGGGTACGTAAAAGGTCGCGGCGTTGCATAATGTATTGACGGTGTATATACTTGCAATTTTAGTAATAAAACACCACCTGCAACACTCTTTATTTATTTTTAATACAAATTATACTGTTGCTGTATGTTAAATTTTCATTAGCTTACACACTTATATATTTTAAACTATCTTTGCACCCCGCCAAAACTGCGGTTTATGTTTGTAGTTAAACTAAAAGATAAGCACTTTAAACGTTTCCTCCCTTCGGATGATATCGAGCGCGCAGTAAATTTTATCGGCGATAAAATGAACAGTGATTTTGCAGGCAAAAAGCCCTTGTTTATCTCGGTGCTTAACGGCTCCTTTCTTTTTGCAGCCGATTTAATGAAAACCCTTACTATTGACTGCGAGATAACATTTGTTAAGCTGGCATCGTACCAGGGTACACAAACTACCGGTAAGGTACGCACTCTTATTGGGTTTGATGAGGATATAAACAACCGTACGGTTGTTATTTTAGAAGACATTGTAGATACTGGTAACACTTTGGAGGTTTTGGTAGCCCGCTTAAAAGAGCTAAACCCATTAGAAATTAAAGTGGCAGCGTTACTTTACAAACCCGAAGCTTACACTAAAGATATTCCGGTAGATTATGTGGGCTTTAAAGTGGGGAATGACTTTTTAGTTGGGTACGGTTTAGACTATGATGGTTTAGGCCGCAACATGCGTGATATTTATAAATTAGAAGAGTAACTCAGTAAATGGAAAAGAAGTTAAATATCGTTCTTTTTGGCCCTCCGGGTGCAGGCAAAGGTACCCAGTCGGCTATGCTTATTGAAAAGTATAAGCTTATCCACCTTTCTACCGGCGATATTTTGCGTGGCGAAATTGCTGCAGGTACTACCTTGGGTTTAGAAGCCAAAGGCCTTATTGATAAAGGTTTGTTAGTGCCCGATACCGTTGTTATCGGCATGATTGAAAACAAACTGGATAACAATGCCGATGCCAAAGGCTTTATTTTTGATGGCTTTCCGCGTACTGTTGCCCAGGCCCGTGCTTTGGATAAGTTGTTGGCCGACCGTGGCACAGGCATTACCGTAATGCTGGCGCTAGAGGTTGATGATGAGGAACTGATGACACGCCTGCTTAGCCGTGGTAAAATGTCGGGCCGTAGCGATGATCAGGACCCAACCATTATCGAAAACCGCATAAAAGAATACAATAACAAAACCGCGCCGTTAAAAGATTACTACCGCGAGCAAAATAAGCTTCGTGTAATAAATGGTGTTGGTTCTATTGATGATATTTTCAATACCCTTTGCTCAGCCGTAGAACGCTCAAGCGTAGCAGTATAACCCAATTAGCAAATAAGCTAATGAGATAATTAGAGAATGTACTTTCACTAATTTTAATTCATTGTCTAATTCGCATATTAACTAATTATCTAATTATCATGTCCGGTTCAAACTTTGTTGACTATGTTAAAATCTGTTGCCGCTCGGGTAAGGGAGGCTCAGGTTCTATGCATTTTCACCGCGATAGGTTTACCGCCAAGGGTGGGCCCGATGGTGGCGATGGCGGTCGTGGCGGCCACGTTATCCTGCGCGGCAACAGCAACCTATGGACCTTACTGCATTTAAAATACCGCAAGCACGTTATTGCTGCCGATGGTGGCAGTGGAAGCTCTGCCCTAAAACATGGCAAAAACGGTAAAGACGAGATAATTGATGTACCCTTAGGTACCGTTGCCCGCGATGCCGAAACAGGCGAAATACTGTTTGAAATTACCAAAGACGGAGAAGAAAAAATATTAACCAAAGGTGGCCGTGGCGGTTTAGGCAACGACCATTTTAAAAGCTCTACCAGCCAGGCCCCACGCTATGCGCAGCCCGGCGAAGAAGGCCTTACCGTATGGCATGTATTGGAGCTTAAAATACTGGCCGATGTTGGTTTGGTAGGTTTCCCTAATGCAGGTAAATCAACCCTGCTATCGGTAATATCAGCCGCTAAGCCGGAGATTGCCGACTATGCCTTTACAACCCTTGTACCCAACTTGGGCATTGTTAAATACTACGATTATAAAACCTTTATAGTAGCCGATATTCCGGGTATTATAGAAGGCGCTGCCGAGGGCAAAGGCCTGGGTATACGTTTCCTTCGTCATATAGAACGTAACAGTATCTTATTGTTTATGATACCTGCCGATTGTAACGATATTAAGGCAGAGTATAAGATTCTGTACAACGAGCTTAAAAAGTACAATCCTGAGCTGTTAGACAAAAAGCGCATCCTTGCTATTTCTAAATGCGATATGCTGGATGCCGAACTGATGAAGGAGGTTAAAAAGACCGTACCTAAAAACATCCCCAGCGTATTCATATCATCACACACCCAGCTGGGCTTGCAAGAGCTTAAAGACATGCTTTGGGACGCTATTAACTCTTAGTAATCAGTAATCAGAAGGTGTTTTTATCCCCTTTTGAGTGGGTCTCAAAGCTATGCGTTGACGGGGTGTGTTTGCTATATGTCGCAGACGAAGCCTTAATACCATAAAAACAAAATCCCGCCATATCGAAGGGCGGGATTTTGAGGTTGTCAAACCAATTAACTTTTAATCCTTAATGTATTATAAAGTATTATTGAGCTACAGCAAACTGGCCGATAGC
>CAMBQF010000109.1 GCA_945869825.1 Chitinophaga pinensis
CCGATAGCTTTAAACTATCTACCACCACGGTTTTTTTGCCCATCTGGTAGCTTTGGTTGGCCATGCTTTGGTTTGCAATAACGTTTGCCTGGGCGTAGGTAATCCGGCTGGTAAGGTTTACAGAGAAGGTATTGCTTGCTGCGGCATCGGTTTTTAATTCTGGTAGGGGGGCAATGGCTGTAGGGTCGGGCTTAGCGCCGGTATACGATTCAAAATAAGCTTTAACACCCAGGTTTAGCTTTAGGCTTTTGGGTGTGCTTTTTATTGGCGACATAAAAAACTCTTTGGGCTTAACCTTCATATAGGTTTGGGTGGCAGAGTCGACCAGCATGGGCGTGTGTAGCTGGTTCCAAATGCCTAGTATGTTGGTGCGTAAATCGAACCCGTTGGTAACGTTGCGGTCTATTTCTTTAGCTGAATTTTTAAGGGTTTTGTCGAGCTCTTTTTCTACAAAGGTTTTTATGGGTATGCCAATACCCGCCACATAAATTTTAGGCTCAACCACCCAGGTAAACCCGTTTGATGTGGTGGAGGTAACCATGCGGTAGTCTTTAGAGACTGATAGTTTGGTGGAGAAATATACGGTAGATTCAAAGTAGGTTTCTTTCTCTATAGTAGGGCAAATGGCGCAAGCCTCGTACCTAACCTGTGCCCATACTTTTAGGGGTATCATTGAGTAAAAAACATCGTTATAGGTACCTGTTTTTATGCGGTCGTTAATCCACACCTTGATTTTTAAATCGTCTTTTTCAGGGCTGTCGTAGCTTTGGTCGTCAACAATAAGGCCTTTAATCTGGGCGTTTAAACTATCCTCAAGTAATTGATTAGGAATATCTACAGGAATATTTATTACAGAAAGTTCGGGGAGGTACTCCGTATTCTTTAAAACATCAGGTGCAGCGGGCTCTACATGGGTTTACACGCCGCCAGCAGCAAAATAGAGCAAAATAAAATCCATGTTTTCTTCATGTTGCAACAATAAAAATACGAAATTCGTTTTTTAGGTACGATAATTGCAAAAATACATTAGTAAATTAGTAGATATGAAAAAAATGCTCTTTTTAGCCATGTTTTCCTCGTTAGCATACGCAGGGCAGGCACAGGTATATACCGGCAAAACAGTTAATGTGGAATTTTATTCGCACACACCGGTAGAGGATATAAAGGCTAAAACCCCTGTAATGACATCGGTTATAGACTTTAGCAACAACAGCTTCGCGTTTAAAATACCCGTTAAAACGTTTGATTTTCCGAATGATTTGATGGAGGAGCATTTTAATGAGAATTACATGGAGAGCGATAAATACCCTAACGCTACGTTTAATGGTAAAATGACATCGGCTACCAAAATAGATATTAGCAAAGATGGCACACAAAACGTTATGGCCGAGGGTAAACTAACTATACACGGCGTAGCCCAAGACCGTAAAATACCTGCTACCCTTACTGTAAAAGATGGTAAAATAAAGATTGATGCTAAGTTTAATGTGCATTTAACAGACCATAAGGTGGAGGTACCTACCATTGTAATGTCGAAAATTGCCGAGGATATTGCCGTAACGGTAAACCTTGCCATGGAAAAACATTAATAGCCTATTTTAGCAGCATGAAGTTTGAGCCCACGCCCCTTAACATAATAGCCAAAATCATATCGGGCGTGGTGCACCCAATGCTAATGCCTTTGTTTGGGGCTCTGTTGATATTTAGCCTACCTACAAATTTTAGTATGCACAACGAGGGCATGGTACGTATGTACCTGTTGGGTGTTATTTTTATTTGTACCTGCATACTTCCATCAATAGCAATTATAGTGCTTAAGCTGATGGGTTCCATAGAAGGTATAGGCTTGAATGAGCAGAAAGACCGCAGGATACCTTTTATATTGACTGGCATTTGTTACAGCATTTGCTATTGGGCTATTTTGAAACTGGATATACCTCGGGTGCTTTTTCCTTATGCGTTGGCCTACCCGCTGGTGCTGGGCGCTACGCTTACCATAATATTGGCGCTGATTGTAAACCACTGGTTTAAAATCAGCATACACATGATGGGTATTGGCGGTGTATTGGGCAGCTTTATTGCTATTGCCATACGGTTTGACCAGCCCTTGCTTCCTTTCATTTCTATACTAATAGTGTTAGCAGGCCTTACGGGCTTTGCCCGCCTGCAGCTTAACGCCCACACACCGGCGCAGGTTTACAGTGGCTTTATAGTAAGCGCAGTTTGCAATTCAGCGCTGATATTGTTGCCGATGTGGCTACGATAGTCCTTTTAGCTTAAAATATCCGAACGGTATTGGCAGACTCCCACGATATGATTCCTACGACATTATTGTTTAGTGGGTCTATCAACGTCATTTTGCTGATGTTACCGTTGATTGGTGCGCTAAGGTTAGCTATGTTTGCCGACATGCCTTTGCGTATTTCTAAGGATACGGCTTTCCAGCTTTTACATTTTAAATAATCAGCATTTATGCAGGTGGTAATGTTGGGGCCTTCGCCAATTTTAATTCAGTTGCTCCAGATGTTGGCACTGTTATCATCGCTACAGGTGCATGCAATGCGAAACTGATAGTTATTGCTGTGGGTATTGTTTTTTATGCAAAACTCAGGGTTTTGGGCTTTGGCAAAACAGGCAATGCTAAAGAATACTATGGTTATAAGGCTTTTCATGGCGTGGGGTATATACTATCATAACACCCGTTTGTGGCCTATTGTTTAGGTTGATTCCCTATAGAAGCTTTAGAAGGAAACTACTCTCCATTTTAAAGGGAGTACCTCGCGCAGCGAGGGGAGGGATTTTATGTGCCGAAAGAATTAATCTATCGTAGCAATAACCTTTAGCTCTATCGCTATAGGCGTTGGAAGGCAGTTAATTTCCAGCGTAGTGCGGCAAGGTGGGTTGATGGCAAAATACTCGGCCCACAGCTTATTGTAAGTTGGAAAATCGTCTTTCATGTTGGTTAAAAACACGGTAACGTCAACAATCTTATCCCAGCTGCTGCCGGCATCTTCTAAAATATATTTAACGTTTTGAAATACCGAGCGGCATTGGGTTTCAATGTCGTAGCCGGTAATGTTTCCTGCTTCGTCTAACTCAACTCCCGGAATTTTTTTAGTGCCACGTTCGCGCGGGCCAACGCCCGATAAGTACAGTACATTGCCTACACGGCGTGCATGGGGGTATAATCCTACAGGCTCCGGCGCCTTGCTCGAGTTGATAGCTTCTTCCATAATGGCAAAGGTAATGGTTTAATAAAATTATTTAACCTGATATTTTACGCATCAGGATTTCTAAAGGCCCGTTTTTAAAATACATCTTCCAGATAACGCTAAATGCTACACTTAAAATAAAAAATCCTGTTGCAAAACCCAATATATATATGGGCGGAACAGGTTCTTCTATGGGTAAGTAACCTGTGTAGGTATTGCGAAATAAAACAGCAAAAACCACCATGCCCAGGGTTATGTGTACTACGTAATGAGTTAATGTCATTTGCCCGGTTTTGGTCAAAGCAATTATTAATTTACAGGTGGGGAATTTATACCCAATATACATGCAGGCCGAAATTACCATCAATGCAAAACCTGTTGTAATAGCCATAAAAGGAAGGTAAGGCGGAAAGTACTCGCTCATAATATACTGCGTTGTTTTTATGTCTAACATATTAGCTGTAGCTATTGCCCGTAACCCTTCAAACAACAATAACAAAATAGCACCTGCTACAAATATGTACTTTTTTACCGTATTATTTTGCCAGTTTAATTTACCCAGCCACATACCCAACATAAAGTAGGCTATCCACGGAAATATAGAGTTCCAGCCGTTATATAAAGTGTTGCGAAGAAAACCTTTTAGTGTCCAAAAATCGGCATATTTAAATGTAGCAAAATCCCAGGCTGTTTCAACAGGAATGAAGAATAAAAGAGCATGGTAAATGGCAATTGCGGCTATTGCTGCAACCAGATAATACCGCTGTGGTACAAACATTAAAAACGCTGCAATATGCATGTAGCCACCATAAAAGTGGAGTATGTCGCCGGGCCACCACGAGTAAAGAGCAAGCCCAATGGCCAGTAAAAACCACGACCTTTTTAATACGATGGATTTGAACCTTTTTTTATCATCAGCCGTAATGCCCTGCCTGCTTACCATTAGTGATAAGCCCATACCGGCGCAAATAATAAATATGGAGGTTGAATTGCCAGTAAAAAGGGTGATGAACCTGCCAGCTAAAGTTGTATTGCTAAACGACCCAAAGCAGAAATTAAAGTTGACGATGTACATGCCGAAAATGGCATAAGCGCGGGCCAAATCAAAACCGGGTATTCTTTGGTGTGTTGGTGAAGTCAATGGGTTAGGTATATTACGCCACAAAGCTAATTTATTTATCCCAATCGGGGCTCCACGATGGGGTAACAAAACGTTGGTCTTTGTTGAGGGCGAAGATGGTTTGCATATCGTCTTCGGATAGCTCAAAATCAAAGATGTTTAGGTTGTTGGCGCGGTGTGTTGCTGATGCGGCCTTGGGGATAGCGGCAACGTTTGGCTGCTGCATTAGCCAGCGGAGGACAATCTGCCCCTGAGTACGGCTGTGTTTTTGAGCTAGTTGGGTTAGTGTTTTGTCGGTTGTAATAGCCCCTTTTAGCAACGGCCTGTATGCGGTAAGGAACATGTTATGTTCGCCCAAATATTCCAGCATTTTTTGCTGGCTTAGGTAGGGGTGGTATTCTACCTGGTTGCAGATGATGGGTGCGTGTTCTTCTGCATATTCCAGCATACGGATGGTGAAGTTGCTTACCCCCACAAGCCTTGTGTAGCCTTTGTTTTGGCACTCGAGCAACAAATCAAGCGCCAGTTTATTGGCTTCGTCGCTGTCCGGCCAGTGGAGTAGGAGCAGGTCGACATAATCGAGTTTTAGCTTACGCAAACTATCTTCTACCGAAGGTATGAAATTGCGTTTGGTGAAGTTTTCTGTTAGTACCTTAGTGGTTAAAAACACATGCTCGCGCTCTGTTGGCGATGCTTTTATGCCTGCACCTACTTCGGCCTCGTTGCCATACATCTGTGCAGTGTCGATAAGGCGGTAGCCTTGGTCTAACGCGTTGCTAACGGCATCGGTACATTCCATCCCGTTGATGCTGTATGTTCCCAGTCCCAGGGTAGGTATTTGGTGGTTTTGTATGGTAAGGTGTTGCATAGCTGAACAGGATTGCATGTGATTGCAAAGATAACTTTGAGAATCATTCTTTAACTATCCTTTGAAGTATAGATGGTTGTAAAGATTAATTGTTAATATATAGCATCAACAAAACTGAGTTTGGCTGCGTTTTTGCTATATAATTGCAATTGTAACATCAAGAAAAAATGAAAAAGATACTTTTTGCATTGCTATTGTTGCCTTTTTTGGCATCGGCCCAAAACCCCGGCGACAGGGCGTGGATAACTAACCCCGGCAAGATAGCACGTAGCTACACCTTTACCGAGGATGATGATAAAGACATGAAGAAGAATAAGGTAAAGAAAGAGGAGATTCCGCTTATAAAAATGATGAGCCAGCCTGCCAAATGGCCGCGCAGCCTGCAAGCAGCCAAAGGTTTTAACGATAACCATGAGCAGATAAAAAAATACGTTTGCTACTATGTGTACACTCTGCCTACCAACAAGGCTATTGTAAAGGTACCAGCCAGCGAAAATGAAGAGATGCCGGAGCTGTTGCGCCCTAAAAGCGACATCTATTTTTTGATAGATGCCAACGCTATAGTGTTTGAAGAGCCAGAGCTGGATAAGAAATAGTGGTTAAGTGGCGGGTAACTAAAAACGAAAAGTTAAAAACTATACGTTTCTTTTTAGCTGCTAATTTAATGCGCAGAAACGTTTTGGTTTGCTACCGCTGCAAAGCTTTTAATGCTCAGAACTAGGAACTACCAACTGACAACTAAAAAAGTTATCTTTGCGCCTTATTTATGGCAACGGTTTACATAACTCGGAAAGAGCATTTTAACGCAGCCCACAAGCTTTGGGTAGAAAGTTGGACTGCTGAGCAAAACTTAGAACGTTTTGGCAAATGTGCCAACCCCAATTGGCATGGACATAACTTTAATTTATTTGTAACAGTAAAAGGTACGCCCGACCCTGTTACAGGCCTTATAGTTGACCTTAAAGAGCTTAGCAGGCTAATACGAGCGCGCGTGACAGATAAACTTGACCACCAGAACCTTAACCTGGATGTTGATTTTATACGCGGGCAAATGCCAAGTACTGAAAACCTGGCTGTGGCTATCTGGCAACAGTTGGAGGCTGAAGTAGCTGCCCGTGGCGGCACTTTGCACTGCGTAAAACTATACGAAACGGAAAATAATTACGCTGAATATTACGGCGAATAACCTACAAGGCGATGGAGGATAACCACCCGCACCACAAAGCGCTGGCTGAGCATTATAAAAGCATTATTGAAGGCCTGGGTGAAGACCCAAACCGCGAGGGTTTGCTTAAAACGCCCGAGCGTGCCGCAAAAGCTATGCTTTACTTAACGCAGGGCTATAAACAGCAACCGGCAGAGATATTAAAGTCGGCGATGTTTAAGGACGATTATAAGCAGATGGTGGTGGTTAAAGACATTGAGATATACTCTATGTGTGAACACCATATGCTACCGTTTTTTGGCAAGGCGCATATTGCTTACATACCCAACGGCTATATTGTAGGCCTTAGCAAGCTGCCACGCGTGGCCGATGCTTTTGCCCGCCGCCTGCAGGTACAAGAACGTTTAACTACCGAGATATTGAATTGTATACAAGATACGTTAGAGCCCGGTGGTGTTGCTGTTGTTATAGAGGCCCAGCATATGTGTATGTGTATGCGCGGGGTATCAAAACAAAACTCGGTAACTACCACATCGGCATTTACGGGCGGATTTTTGAAGGATGAGCGTACGCGTTCTGAATTTATGAAGATTATATCGGCACGATTGCATTAATATTGATTATACAACCCTATTACATAGAGAATTTACCATTATGAAAGCATGTATTTTTCCAGGACAAGGTTCGCAATTTAGCGGTATGGGCAAAGACCTTTACGAGTCGGCACCCAAAGCCAAAGACCTGTTTGAAAAAGCAAATAAGATATTAGGTTTCCGTATTACTGATGTAATGTTTAACGGAACTGAAGAGGATTTGAAGCAAACCCGCGTTACCCAGCCTGCCATATTTTTGCACTCGGTGATACTGGCTATTTTGAATAGCGACACGGTGAAGCCGGATATGGTTGCAGGCCATTCGCTGGGCGAATTTTCGGCCTTGGTAGCCAACCGTACGTTAAGTTTTGAAGACGGGTTGCGATTGGTGTCTAAACGCGCCGAGGCGATGCAGAAAGCGTGTGAGATAAACCCATCGACCATGGCGGCTATTTTAGGTTTGGAAGATGAAAAGGTTTTGCAGATATGCAAAAGCATAAAAGGTGTGGTTGTTCCGGCTAACTACAACTGCCCGGGCCAGCTGGTAATATCGGGCACGCACGAAGCGGTGAATGAAGCCTGCGAAAAAATGAAAGAAGCTGGTGCTAAACGCGCATTGGTTCTTCCCGTTGGTGGTGCATTCCATTCGCCACTAATGGAGCCTGCACGCAAAGAACTTGCCGAAGCAATTAACGATACTGAATTTAATACCCCCACCTGTGCTGTTTACCAAAACGTAAAAGCACAACCAGTAGAGAACCCTGATATTATCAAAATAAACCTGATAGCACAGCTTACCGCGCCTGTATTGTGGACACAAACCGTGAAAGCCATGGTAGACAATGGCGCTACGCAGTTTGTTGAGATTGGTCCGGGCAAGGTACTTACTGG
This sequence comes from Chitinophaga pinensis, assembly GCA_945869825.1. Lineage (GTDB taxonomy): Bacteria > Bacteroidota > Bacteroidia > CAMBQF01 > CAMBQF01 > CAMBQF01. Next base: position 7,850 of record CAMBQF010000109.1, read on the forward strand.
TCTGGTTAAGAAGATTGCCGGTAGTGTTTCGGTAGAGACAACAAACATATAATTACCCCACCCTGATGGGTAAACTTAAAATAGCTGTAAATACACGCCTGCTGCTCCGCAATAAAATGGAGGGCATAGGCTGGTTTACCTATGAAACCCTTAGCCGCATTACCACAGGCAACCCCGATGTTGAGTTTGTATTTATATTCGACCGGAAGTGGGATGATGAGTTTGTATTTAGCAACAATATAACACCCGTTATTGCCAGTCCACAGGCCAGGCATCCTTTGTTGTGGTACTTATATTTCGACTGGGGTATACCGCCTGTTTTGCGCAAGCATAAGCCCGATTTGTTCCTGTCGCCGGATGGGTGGTTATCGTTACGTACCAACGTGCCGCAGCTGCCTGTTATCCACGATTTGAACTTTGTACACCACCCTGAGTTTTTGCCCAACATCAACCGTAAGTATTACGATTATTTCTTTCCGCGGTTTGCCAAAAAAGCAACACGGATAGCTACAGTGTCGGAGTTTTCTAAGGGTGATATTGCCCAGAGTTACGGTATAGCAACTGATACCATTGATGTGGTATATAACGGCTGTAATACTTTGTATAAGCCACTTAGCGAAGCGCAAATACAGGCTACGCGGAACGAATTTAGCCAGGGCGCGCCTTACTTTTTGTTTGTGGGGTTGATACATCCGCGCAAAAACTTGGTGAACCTGTTTTTGGCTTTTGATGCCTTTAAAACCGCCACAGGGCATAATGCCAAACTGCTGTTGGTGGGCGAGAAAAAATGGTGGACGGATGATATTCGCCAAGCGTATCTTAGGCTTGCTTATAAAGACGATGTGGTGTTTGTGGGTCGTGTTTCTAACGAGTTGTTGCAACAGATTTTAGGTGCAGCACTATGCCTTATGTATGTTCCGTTTTTTGAAGGGTTTGGCATACCTATTTTAGAGGGTATGAATACTGATGTTCCGGTGATAACATCGAACATTACATCTATGCCGGAAGTGGGTGGCGGCGCAGTGTTACTGGCCGACCCGTTTAACCCAAATTCTATAAAAGAACAAATGGAGCGCATTGCGCTGGATAGTGATTTGCGTTTGTCGCTGATTGAAAAAGGCAGGGTAAGGAGAGCTGATTTTTCTTGGGACAGGACGGCGGGATTGTTGTGGGAAAGTGTTGAGAAGGCTTTGTAGGACACATTGTATTAATTATAAATATGTAACCACCCAGCATAAAGGCCACTCATCATAAAAAAGTAGGCGGGTTAAAAGTCAGGTTTGCGGCGGTTTTCTTTGATGGAGGAGCGTTTCTTTTTGCCTTCTATACGTTCTTCTTTTGATGCGGCAGATGGTTTGGTGGGCTTGCGCTTTTTAGGCTTTTTAAGTGCGGCTTTTATCAGTTTTATGAGCTTTTTATAGGCTTCTTCTTTGTTGGCCAGTTGCGAGCGGTCGCCTTCTTCGGTTACTTTAAGTACGCCATCAACATTAATGCGGGCCATTAGCTTTTCAAACACCAGGGCTTTTTGCTCTTCAGTAAGGACATTAGAATCGGCCACAACAAAAGAGAGCTCAACCTTGGTAGAAACTTTATTTACATTTTGGCCGCCTTTGCCACCACTACGCACAGCCTTGTAGGTGGTTTCGGCAATTAATGCAGATTCGTCGAATGAGGGTTCCATTAGTTCTGTTTGGCTACTTTAAGTTCAACAATAACAAGGGATAGTATAACCAGTATCTCGCCGATAAAATAAAGAAGCCCAAGCGTAGATAACTCTTTACTATTTGTAAAAACAAGCCATGCTGTTAGGCAACAGTATAGCAGGTTCGCAACCGATATAACAGATAGGTAAAGCTTGTCGTTTTGCTTAGCAAAAAGGTAGCACCCAAATGAATATACTGCAAACACGCAGGCTACTAATGCCAGTAATTGCAGCACGCTGACAGGCATGTTAAAACTGCTATTAAACTGTACTAAAACAACACCCAGCATAAAGGCAGAGAACATTGCCCCAATACCATCAAACAGCAGCATTTTACGGGGGTTAGGCAGGGTCGGCATCGGCAATAATTTGAACGTACTTAAAATCGGGTTGCAGAAGGAAGTTGTGGATGCACTCTTCAATAATGTCGCGCACCTTGCTGCTTGGTGCATCGCGCTCTATCTTGAGCATTATTTTTTTGATGTAGTAGTTATTGATACGGGGTATCAATGCAAACTCAGGGCCCAATACGCGGTTACCAAAAATAGTTTTTAGCGCTGTGCCGAATTGCGCTGCCGCAAGGTTAACCAGGTCGGGATTTTTGTGCTTTATACTAAATTCAACCAGTTTGAAGTAGGGAGGGTAGTGAAAGTTCTGCCGTTGCTCCAATTCGCCGCTATAAAAACCATCCATATCGGCCCCAATGATGCTTTTAATAACCACATGGTCGGGGTTGGTGGTTTGTATCATCACCTTGCCCGTTTTGTTTTTGCGCCCTGCCCTGCCGCTAACCTGCACCATAAGCT
>CAMBQF010000110.1 GCA_945869825.1 Chitinophaga pinensis
GAGTATGTATGGAACTTTGGCGATGGTAACACCCAGACAGGTTCAGCCAACGTGGTACACGCTTACGATGCAGAAGGTACTTACAACGTAACCCTGACAGCAACTAACGATGTATGTAACGATATAGCTGTTAAAACTATTACCGTAACGAATACCACAACCGGTATTAACGGCACAGCGGCGAGCAACTTGAACATTTATGGACAAGGCGAGCGTGTTGTTATAGAGTTTAATAAATGGGGTGGCGACAAAGCCGACATTTTTATGTACAACACCTTAGGACAACGCATGGAAAGCCTGACAGGGGTATCAACCCTAAAAGGCCGTCAGGAACTTTATATAGCCGACATTAAACCAGGCTACTACTTTATACAGGTGGTTAGCAATGGCAAGGTACAAGGCAAAAAAGTGTTCTTAGGAAAACAATAATTTAGCTAATTAGCTTTGATTAAAATGGCGGCTGTAAAATTTTACAGCCGCCATTTTTTTAGTTAAGAGTAATGTTGCGTTGGTAATATAAATACTAAACGGCTGTTTGTTCTTGCATTTGGGGCTATAGTAATTTTGCTCCCAGGGGTAGCTATGCTAGGTCTAAAAACTGCTATTTCTTGCGCATACTAGCATCAAAATCCTGCATAAAATTTACCATTGCACGGTGTAGGTTTTTAAGAATCATTTTGCTTTGGAGTTTATCGGGTCTTGGAATAGATGTAAACCCATAATTGCAGTTGTTGTCGTCGTATAGGCACTCAGCATCCCCAAGGTCTTGCCGCTGGGGTGTGCCAAACATAAAATCGGTATTGTAAAATCTATCCAGCCGGTAATAGTACTTACCATCTTTAAAAGTAAACGTACCGGTATAGTGCCAAAGGCCGCCGTTGTATTCGGTACGGTCTCGCTTAAAGGGAAAGTTTACGCAGGGCTTAATAATTATGATGCCCATATCCTTATCAACCTTAGATATGAATGATTTGGTGGTGCTAAAGTACGTGGTAAGGTAGTTATTGGCAACATCAAACAGCTGGTTTTTGGTAAGGCTGTCTACCGCCATAACGCCCTGGTAAATCACCGTACCGTTTTTGCGCGGCGGTATAGTACCCTGTGCAAAGCAATTAATACAAATAAATGCCAAAAGGCCAAGCAATGCTACTCTCACGCTACTAATATAAGCTGTTACCAATCATCTTTTAATGGTTTTCGCATTTCGGCATCAAAAGCGGCCATTAGTTTAACTACCTCTTTGTGTAGGCTTGTTAAAATGTTCTTGCACTCTTTTGGTGTCGGCCTTGTACCTATGTTTAAGCCTGTCCAGCAGGTGCCGTCTTCGTATAGGCACTCTATAGGCCCCAGGTTTGCAGCATAGCGTGTACCATTCATAAACCCAATGTTATTAAAATTTTCAAGCTTATAGCGGTATTTTCCGTCTTTAAAATCGAAGGTGGCTAAGTAGTGCCAAAGGCCGCCGCTGTAGTTAACACCTAAACGGCTAAACTGGAATGTTATTGCCGGGGTAATAACAAGGTGCCCACTGTCTCGGCTAGCCGATTGGATAATGGGGATGGCCGAGTTGAACCATGAGTTTACAAAGTTGTTGGCACGGTCAAACAGTACTTCTTTTTTTATGGTGCTGTCTACCTTCATAATACCATCGTAAACAGCCATGTTGTTTTTACGCGGCGGAACGTTAACTGTTTGGGCTGAAAGGCCGAAGGTTATAAAAAGTATGAGAGTAAGTAAAAGTTGCCTCATAAAAAAATGCTATTATGAAGGATTACAGCATTAATTGTGCCAGTTTAGAGGCAGGCAAGTGGGGGTGACGAAGTTGCAAAGTGGAGTGTGGTAGTATATAAAAAGCAAAACCCCTGATATTTCTACCAGGGGTTTTGTGTTGCTTGTGCGGATGAAGGGACTCGAACCCCCACGTCTCGCGACACCAGATCCTAAGTCTGGCGCGGCTACCAATTACGCCACATCCGCAACAATACGGTTGTTATTCTTCTGAGGCAGGAGCTTCAGGAGCAGCAGCTTTTGTGTCGCCTTTTTTCGCGTAACGGCTACGGAATTTGTCAACACGGCCTGCAGTATCTACCAGTTTCATCTTACCGGTAAAGAATGGGTGCGACTCGCTAGAAATCTCCACTTTGAATAGTGGGTACTCATTGCCGTCTTCCCAAACTATGGTGTCTTTTGTGTTAACGCAAGACTTAGTTATAAAAGACTTGTCAATCGACATATCTTTAAATACTACCATGCGGTAGCTTTCTGGGTGAATATCTTTTTTCATATTTATATCCTTGAAAAAAAGGATTGCAAAAATAGTAAATATATATTTACATGCAAGCCCTAAATTAAAATATATGCAATAAAAGTGCTTTTTAAGCGGTTTGCTTAGCAAAATAGCGGCTTAGCCAGGTGGTTGATGCCTTTGTATACCAGCGTGTGGTAAAATCTGCAGCTGTGGTTACTGTGTTGTCATAAACATAAGTATCAGCCGTAATGGTGCCTTTAACAACCTCGGTTTCAAACTGGCTAAGTGGCACCAGGTTAATGCATTCTGTTTCAACAGCTATGTTTAGGCGGTTAAAAAAATCTACGTTAAGTTTTTGCCCCAGTGCTTTTACAAAGTTTACCGATTTATCAATAGAGCATCCCGATGCTTCGGCCTGGGCTTCATCAACCCCAATAACTAAAAAATAGCCATTTAGCACCTGTGCGGTGCCTGTAAGCGGAGTACCATGTGCCGCCCATTGGGCCATAAATTGTTGCGATGCTTCAGTTAAAAAAGCCTGCTCATCAGCGGTTAAAAGTCTGTCGGCCTGGTATATCCATACCCTTGCATTGTCGGGTAGTTCATTTATTGTCATGGTAAAATTCTTTATACAAATATACAAAGAAAAACCCCCTCTGTTACCTGATAGCTATATCCGGGTACAGATGGGGCTTACTTAAATCTATTACTACACTATCTTTAGTTTTGTGGTCCACCCGGAGGTCCCGGTGGGCCATCGCCGGCACGGCCAGGGCCAAGGCCATGGTTTTTCCACTCTTTAAGTATCCAAATTTTAAATTCCTGTTCGGCTTTTAACAGCAGGGCTACTTTTTTGTAAGTCAGCACCTTTTTCCACTCGGCCAGGTATTTTTTTTCTATATCCAGTTCTTTTTGCCTAAAAACAAACTCGGCATCAAGGGCCTTTGCAATAGCGGCATCGTCCATATCATCCAGGTTGCGCAGGGCTGTTTTTTGGTCGGCGCGGCGTTCAGCACGCAGGTCGTCAATTTCTTTAATATAGATATTGTATACCGGCCAAAACTTAGTAGCCTCGTCGGGCGTAAGGTTAAGCTTATCAGTAAAAAAGCCTATCCGTTTAGTGCGTATCCAATCGCGCACGGGGCCTTTTTCATCTTCTGGCGGGCCGCCCATAGGGTTGCTGCCGGGGGGTTGTGCAACGGCAGTTAAGCAGGCTACCATCGCTATCAACATAAATATTTTTCTCACAGCTATCATATACATTTGTTTACATGCCGTCTACAAGGTCGGCTAAATCTAAATTCCCTTCTGCTACTATCTCAACCAAACTATTATCGTAGGTACTAATTTTTTCGGGCACTTCGCTTAGTAAGCCATCGGTACTAAAATCATCGGTATAATCCAGTAGCTCGGCAGCTTCATCGCTAGCAGTAGCATTTGCAGGGGCTACACTTTTTTGGGTTGCAACCCTTTTGGTTGTAGATATTTTCGCGGTTTCTGCAATAACGGGTGGGGTAACTATATTATTATCCGCATTAGTATTTAGCGCGGATATAGTGTTGTTAGTAGCAGGCTGGTTGCTTGCCAATTTGGTTGGTGTGTTGCCGCCGTTATTGTTTACATAAGGCAAGGCAATAAAAATAGCTACGGTAACCACCGCGGCAATTGCCAGGGCAGGGCGCAAAACTACGCCTGCATTTTGCCACCAAATGGTAGCAGGGGCGTTTTCTTCGGCTACCCGGTCGGCTACTTTTACATACAGCGTTTCAAAATACCCCTGCGGAACGGCATAGCCATCTTTCTCAGGTAATTCAAAGGGCTGCGTTTTAGTGGCAATCTTATAGGCCAGGCTATCAAAATAATTATCGGGCAGGGTAAAGGGCTGTGCCTGTTTCAGCTGGTTAAGGGCATCATCAAACGGCAGGTCTTCCATCTGTACCTTAAGCGCTATGGCCTGGTGCAAGCGGTTAAAGTATCCGTCAGGTACCCTAAAGCAGTTAAGCTTTGGCAGGGAGTCTAACAGCGTGCTGTTGCCATTGTTAGTATGTGTGTCCTTTTTCATTGAGTATATATGACTTACATCCTTCAAAAAGGTTTAAAGCCCTTTAAAATAATCTTCAATTTTTTTTACCGCATGGTGGTACGATGCCTTCAATGCCCCTACCGATGTGCCCAGTACTTCCGACATGTCTTCGTACTTCATTTCGTCGTAGTATTTTAGGTGGAAAACCACCCGTTGCTTCTCTGGCAGGGTTAAAATGGCCTGTTGCAGTTTCAGCTGAATTTTGTCGCCGTCAAACAGAGGGTCGTGCTCCATTTTTTTGCTCAGCTGTGCTTCCACATCAACCAATGGAATAAACAACCGTTTCTTCTTTTTATTCAAAAAGGTAATACACTCGTTAGTAGCAATGCGGTACATCCAGGTATACAGCTTGGCATCTTCCCTAAAGCCTTCCAGCGATTTCCAAACCTTAACAAAAATATCCTGCACAAGGTCGTCAGCATCGTCATGGTCTACAACCATGCGGCGCACATGCCAGTATATTTTTTCCTGGTACTTTTTTACAATAAGGTTAAACGCGTAGTTGCGCGTACCCTCATTGGCAAATTGTTCCAGCAGTTCTTTATCGCTATACTCCATTCAACCCTACACCTTTTTGTTAACGTTTACAGATGATTAGAGGACTAAAATAGAAAAAGGTTTAATGGCGGGATGAAATATTGTTTTTGAGTGTTAAATGATATGAAATAAAAATCCCCTATTAGCAAATGCTGAAAGAGGATTTTTTCCGGTAATAGTAAATTAGGGGTTATTCTATTTTACAATCGTATTTATGATGAGATGATCCAATAATTGGGTTTGTCATTTCGTCTTTAGCATCTTTAAGTTCGCTACCACATTTTTCAGCGCTGGCGCTTGAGTAGGTAGCATTGCCATTACCGTCCTCGCCCGAGTATTCGTGGCATTATTTACACACTTTACATGATGACATAGCCAGTATTGCGAATACTGCGGGGATAAGTAATAATTTAAAACGGTTCATGGAGTTTTATTTTAATTGTTTGTATACCTAGCTAACCATGCTTTTCTGCCGATTGTTTAAATAATAAAAAAGGCAGGTATAAAACCTGCCTTTTTGGTATAACCGATAAATCTTATTCTCTAGCCAAACGTAGCCTTGCTACTTTGCCTTTGTGGGTAATTAATACGGTGTATAAACCGCTTGGTATTTGGGCAATGTTTAGTTGGTTATTTTCTACCAGCCTGTCCATTACCAATTGGCCTGTACTGTTGATGATTTTTACATTAAAGCTGCCCATGTATGTAGGTGTGCTAAAGTATACATCGCCATTGGTAGGGTTAGGGTAGGCTGTTATTAATGATGAAATGTTTTCGTCTATGCTTTCTGGTATGTAATTAAACACAGCTGATGTATCAACACAGCCGTTAGCATCAGTAGCTACCACATAAAAAAAGCCTGAGCCAAAATCCGGGTTATACGATTGGCTATTAGCCCCGTTAATTACCTGCATGTTGGCATCCAGCCATTGGTAGGCAACAAAGCCTGATGATGCTGTTATTTCGTTAGGGCCTGTTTGGCCTACCGTAACCACAGGGGCGGGGAAAATAACCGTAGCCCCAAAGGATGTGTTAATGCTATCGCAGCTATTCCATATAGCGCAGCTAATTACATCTCCGTTTATGGGGGCATCTTCGTTATACGATGGGTTAGTGGCATTAGGTATTGGCACCCCGTTTTTAATCCACTGAAACTGTAAATCATCGCCGGTGGTTTGTACAGTATAGTCTATTGAACTACCGGGGCAAACAGGCAGCGGTAACGATATACCGGTAATAACCGGGGGTTGTGTTATGGTTAAATCAGCAATCACAGCGGCGGTTACCGTGCCACAATCGCCGGCAACATCAACACTGTATATTCCTATATTACTTGTGTCAACATTAATTAGTGTTAGCTCTTCGCCGGTTTCGCCAATCAGCAATTCACCATTTTGGTACCATAGGTAGCTTAGGTTTTGTCCGTTGGCTAATATTGATAATGTTAAATCCTCGCCATTGCAAAGCGCGTTATTGGTAACAATGTTATTTACCACTGTTGGGGTAATAGCCGTCACGCTTACGGTGTTTGATGTAACGTTGCCGCAGCTGCCGTTTATAACCACATCGTAGCTGCCTAAATCGTTAGCAGTAGCAACAGGTACAGTATAAGTAGCACTGCTTGTGCCAACATTGTTGCCATTTTTGCGCCATTGGTAGGTGGTGTTGTTGCCACCATTGCCAATAACACTTAGGGTTAATGGCCCACCCAAGCAAATTTGCTGCGCCACCGGTTGCTGCGATATGCTAGCCGAGCCAACAACGCTTAATGCCACGGCATTACTTGTTACCATTGGTCCACATGTGCCGGTAACTTCTACGGTGTAGTTGCCTGCATCGCCCCCCGAAATGTTGGTTAGCGTTAGTGTGGGCGAGTTAGTGCCAACAGGTGTAACTCCTTTTTTCCATTGGTAGCTTAGGTTTTCACCGGCTGCAGCCACCGTAAACGTTATATTGCTGCCCACACAGCCGTTTTGGGCAACTGGGGCGGTAGTAATAGCAGTTGTAGGGTTTACGGTTACTATGGCATTGCTTGATGTTGCCGTGCCGCAAGCTCCGCTTATAGTTACGGTATAGGTGCCGGCATCAGCAGGCTGGGCATTGGGTATGCTTAAGCTTGATGAGTTTGTGCCAACGTTAGTATTGCCACGTTTCCATTGGTAGCTTAGGTTTAAACCTGTAGCTGCTACGCTTAAATTAACAGTGCTGCCCTGGCAAAGTGTTTGCGTTACGGCAGGTTGTGTATTTATGGCTGTATTGGGGTTGATTGTGATAACAGCCGCGTTTGATGTTGCGTTGCCGCATGCGCCCGTTATTTCGCAGGTATAGTTGCCGGCATCGCCTGCTGTTATGTTATTTATGGTAAGTGTAGGTGAGTTTGTTCCCACAATGGTAGTGCCGCGTTTCCATTGGTAGTTAAGGTTTGTACCAGTAGCACCAACAGTTAATGTTAAGTTAGCCCCGGTGCACAACGATTGAGTAACGGGTTGGGTACTTATAGCTGTATTATCACTAATAGTAAGCAAAGCACCCGTGCTGGTTGGTGTAGCGCAGGTATTACTTACCTGGCAAGTATATGTACCTGCATTGCCTGCGGCAACGTTAGTAATGGTTAGTTGATTTGTTGTAGCACCCGATATGCCTCCGCCATTGGTTACGTTTGTATTATTACGTTTCCACTGGTAGGTGGGGTTGGTGCCATTGGCTGTTACACTAAATGTGGCCGTTTGGCCCACACAACGGCTAATGCTTACAGGGTCTGCAGTAATAGACGGGGCTACTGCAATGCTTAGCGTAGCGGCATCAGATACAACTGTGTTGCCGCTACCTGTAACTTCGCAGGTGTAGGTATCAGCATCGGCACCGGTGGTGTTGCTAATGGTAAGGGTGGCAGTGGTAACACCACTGTATTGTCCGCCGTTGGTTAGCGTAATGCCATTCTTTTTCCATTGGTAAGTAATGTTTGTGCCTGTGGCTGTTACAGAAAAGTTGGTAGTGGCGCCACTGCACACACTAACATTGGTAGGTTGTGTTGCTATTTGGGCCGCTTCAACAACGGGGAGTTCTTCCAAATAAATAATATCGCCAGAAGAATTGCCACCACTGTTGGTAGCATTAAATGCGCCATAAAAGCTAAATTCGCCAGTGCCTGCAGCAGGGGCTACCCAGTTAAAACTCCATGTGCGGCTTCCGTTACCCGCAGTGCCTGCTGTCCTGTGGGTAACGTATTTGTTACCACCAACTAATTGTGTGTTGGTTGCATCGGTAATAACATTAGTACCTCGTTGGGTACCTGCCGTATTTTGAGGCGATATCTGGAACCCGAATTTTTGCAGTCCGGTAGCTTGCACAAAACCTGTTATGGTATAGGTTTGCCCCGGAATATAGCCTGTAGCTGGTATAGTAGAGGTGATAGACGCGTTTGCAGAACCTGAAACTGGGTTGCTGCCACCCGTATGGCAACCAGAACGTGCGCACGATTGCGAAGGCCCGCCATCGCCGGGAGAGCCTGTGCGGCCCGCAGGGGCAGCGCTGGTGCTGCTATGGGCACTTTTGGTTACATAGCCAAAAGCTACAAATATGGTTACAATAGTAATAATGCTTAATACTACTTTTTTCATGCTCAATTAAGATTGATGGTTATTTCAAAGTTATAACATCTATATTGAATATACTATTAAATAACTATTAAAATGGTAGGGGATAAAAGCAAAAACCCCCTTTGTTGCCAAAGAGGGATTTGTTATGGAAAGTTAAGAGACAATACTATTTTCGGGCTATGGCACGCTCTGCGGCTGCTACTACATCGGCAGTGTCAAGGCCATATTTGGTAAGCAGTTGTTCGGGTGTTCCGCTTTCGCCAAAGCTATCGTTAACAGCTACAAACTCCTGCGGGGCAGGCATTTTCATAGCCAATACCTGCGCAATAGCATCGCCGAGGCCGCCGTTGCGCTGGTGCTCTTCAGCACTTACCACACAGCGGGTTTTAGCCACCGACTTTACTATAGCTTCTTCATCAAGTGGCTTAATGGTGTGTATGTTTATTACTTCAGCAGAGATGCCTTTTTCTTTCAATATTTCAGCAGCCTGCAAAGCCTTCCAAACCAAGTGGCCGGTGGCAAATATGCTTACGTCTGTGCCCTCAATAAAAGTAATGGCTTTACCAATTTCAAATGGCTGGTTGGGTGTGGTAAAGTTGGCAACTTTTGGGCGCCCAAAGCGCAGGTAAACCGGGCCGTTGTGTTTAGCAATAGCTATGGTTGCCGCTTTAGTCTGGTTAAAGTCGCATGGGTTGATAACCGTCATACCAGGTAGCATGCGCATCATCCCTAAGTCTTCTAAAATCTGGTGGGTGGCACCGTCTTCGCCCAGGGTTAAACCCGCGTGCGAAGCACAGATTTTAACGTTCTTTCCGCTGTAAGCAATGCTCTGGCGTATTTGATCGTATACACGGCCGGTAGAAAAGTTGGCAAACGTACCCGTGAAGGGGATTTTACCACCGATAGTCATACCTGCGGCAATGCCCATCATGTTAGCCTCGGCAATACCAATCTGGAAAAAGCGCTCAGGGAATTCTTTTTCAAAGGCATCCATTTTAAGCGATCCGGTAAGGTCGGCACAAAGGGCAACAACATTAGGGTTATTGCGGCCAAGTTCAAGTAAGCCTTCGCCAAAGCCCGAACGGGTATCTTTATCGCCAGATGAGGTATATTGCATGGTGGGTGTTTGTAAGGCGCAAATATACTACTAGCTATGCAGCCACCGTGCGTTGTTAGAAAGTTGTTTTTATAGTTGATAACTGATAGTTGGCATCTGACAACTAAAATCTGACAGCTTAATCTTGCTATAAAACATCTAGCCCCTACAACCTAACCCCTATACCCTAAAATCCTACTTCAAATTCAGCGCTACCGATTTGCTTGATTCTATTACAAAGGGCTTTTCTACTGTGTAGAGCGTTTCGTTTGCGCCACGGCGGCGGTATACTACGCGGTAGCGGCCCGGTTGTAGCACATAGTTTTGGTAGGTTGCTGTATCATCCAAATTCAATACAAATTCAAGCTTGCCTTTTTCTTCTAAAAATATAGCGCCGTACCCTTCGGTAGGCATTTGTAGCGATACCAGCCCGGGCTTGGGAATCTCGATAGTAGTGGTGCTGCTTTGGGTAATATCTACCTTACTTAAGGTTATGCGCGGAGTGGTTAAAATCTCCAAATCGTATTTGCCCTCCAGCAGCCTGTCGGTGCGGCCGAATGACTGTACATGCAGGGTTTTAAATTCATTAGCCTTGCGGATGATGCACTTAAGGTCGCCATAATCGCTTTTGCCCTCTTGTTTCAAATATAAATAACCCGTAGGGGCATTTATGCCAATGGTATTGTGTTTTCCGGGCGTAAGGGTAATGTCT
>CAMBQF010000111.1 GCA_945869825.1 Chitinophaga pinensis
AACTGCTTTGGCGATGGTTTTGCAATGGTAGGTACCAGCAAATCGGCAGGGCCGGGACTAAGCAGTGCTACACTTATGACAGTGGCGTGGAACGCAATTGTAGCACCTGATTATACTGTAGGTGTGCCTGAAGCCGAAGCGGGTTTGAAACTTGTTTTATACCCTAACCCCAGCACAGGCATTGTAAAATTCAGCCTGCAAAAAGAAGCTAAAAACTTATCGCTAATTGTGTATAACGCAATAGGGCAAAAGGTATTTAACAAAACCTATAACGCTGCAGCCCAGGTAGAAGAAGACTTCTTTAAGTTTGAAAACGGGTTTTACCAGGCCCTTATTACGGCTGATGGTAAATACACCACACAGACGTTTGTTATAGCAAAGTAACACAATGAAAAATTAACAACTAAAGAGATAAGGAATTTTAAAATACTATGGTAAGTATATTTTTTATCTTTTTATCTCTTTAATTTTTTAGTTAATTTCTGTTGATGTTGCAAAGAACCTAATAGGTTCATCATTGTTATCTTTGCCACAAATACATTAATCGTGGCATACCGCAACTTAAAAGAGTTTATCAACAAACTGGAGGCCGAAGGCGAGCTAATCCGTATAAAAGAGTTTGTTGACCCCAAATTAGAAATATCAGAAATAACAGACCGCATAAGCAAAGAGCCGGGCGGTGGTAAGGCATTACTTTTTGAAAATACAGGAACAGGTTTTCCGGTACTGATAAACAGCATGGGCTCATACAAGCGTATGTGCCTTGCATTGGGAGTTAACCACCTTGATGATATAGGCAACCAGATAGAGGGTTTGTTTAAGAAACTAGCATCGCCTAAAGAAGGCATTTTAGATAAACTGAAGATGTTGCCTATGTTGGGCGAGATTGGCTCTTGGATGCCCAAAACAGTATCGGGTAGGGGAGAATGCCAGGAGGTAGTAATGGAAAACCCTGACATGACCAGGCTACCGGTACTTACCTGCTGGCCGTCTGATGGAGGCCCGTTTGTAACATTACCTGTAATAAACACTATGGAGCCTAACACGGGCATACGCAACGTAGGTTTATACCGCATGCAGGTTTTTGGCCCAACCTTAACGGGTATGCACTGGCATAAGCACAAAGTATCGGCCGGGCATTTTAACGAGTATAAAAAACTGGGCAAGCTAATGCCAGTGGCTGTGGCTCTGGGTGGCGACCCTGCCTATACCTATGCCGCTACAGCACCACTACCACCTAATATAGATGAGTATATGCTGGCAGGCTTTTTACGTAAAGAAAAAGTAAAATTGGTTAAATGTCTAACACAGGATATTTATGTGCCTGCCGATGCCGACTTTATTATTGAAGGATATGTAGACCCTAGCGAAGATTTTATTTGGGAAGGCCCCTTTGGCGACCACACCGGCTACTACTCGCTGGCCGACTGGTACCCGAAATTTCATGTTACAGCAATAACGCATCGTAAAGATGCCGTGTACCCTGCAACCATTGTAGGTATTCCCCCGCAAGAAGATGCTTACATTGGTAAGGCTACCGAGCGCATATTCATTGCCCCGATAAAAATGACGATGATGCCTGAAATGATGGATATGGATATGCCTATTGAAGGTGTGTTTCATAACCTCACCATCATCAAAATAAAGAAAGAATTCTCTGGTCACGGGCAAAAAGTAATGAATGCCATGTGGGGCGCCGGGCAAATGATGTTTAATAAAATTCTGGTAGTTGCAGATGAGCATGCAAACCTTGCCGACTACAAACAACTGGCCCAGCTATTTACCCAAAATGTAGACCCCGAGCATGATATTTACACCAGCCAGGGCCCTATGGATGTGCTCGACCACTCGTGCTCTAAATTTGCCTTTGGCGGTAAAATGTGTATAGACATTACCACAAAAGACGAGGAAGAAAAACGCGTAAATGTAGACACTGATTATGTTACTAAACTTAAACAGGTTACTATTGATACTGGTAAGATAAAAGCCTTGTTTCCTGAAGTGAATGATATTAACGCCACTTTGCTAAAAGACGGGATATCGTTTGTGGTGGTAGAGGTAGAAAAGAACCGCCGTAACCATGTGCGCGAGCTAAACGAGCAGCTATTCTCCTTAGAAGATTTTGCTTTGGTAAAAGCCATAATTTATGTAGAGCCTAATGTTGATGTTAACGATTTACCAACTGTAATTTGGCGCTACGCCAACAATACCGATGCAAGGCGAGATACCTATGTGGTAAACGATAAAGGCAACGGAATATCGCATATTGGGTTAGATGGCACCCGCAAAACCAAAGAGCTTGATAACTTCGACCGTGAGTGGCCTAACATTATTTGTGCCGACGATGCTACCATAGCTGCTGTTGATGCTAAGTGGGACAAGCTGGGCCTTGGGCCGTTTATTAAATCACCATCTATCCGCTACAAAAAGCAGTTGTATAAAGGCGGGGCGGTAGCGGAGTAGTCCCCTAAAAAACTCTCCCTTCTAAAAGGAGTAGCCGAGAGTAACGAGGGGAGGGAGGGCTGATTGCAAAAACTAAACATTCACCCCAAAAAGATAGCCTACTAAGGCCGAAAGTGCCATAGCTATGGTGCCCCACACGGTAATACGTGCAATGGCTTTTTTTATGCTGGAGCCACCGGTTTTGGCGGCTGTTGTACCCAGTATTATCAAAAATATAATGGTGAAACCATATAGCCAATACTCCATACCCTTTATAGGTGCAAAAAGCACTACCAGCAAGGGCAGCACGCCGCCAACGCTAAATGATGCACCGGATGCTAAGGCAGCCTGTATGGGGTTTGCCTGGGTAATTTCGTTAATACCTAACTCATCGCGCATGTGGGCGGCCAGGGCATCTTTTTCTGTCAGCTCAATAGCTACCTGCATGGCTGTTTCTTTTTTTAGCCCCCGCTTTTCGTATATCTGAGCTAGAATATGCAGCTCTTCTTCGGGCATTTCTGCAAGCTCCTTCATCTCCCTTTCAATGTCGGCTTTTTCGGTATCGGTTTGCGAGCTAACAGAAACATATTCGCCCGCGGCCATAGATAGGGCGCCTGCCACAAGGCCCGCAACTGTTGCTAAAATAATAGGCTCTCTGGTGGTACTTGCTGCCGCCACCCCCACAGCAAGGCTTGAGATAGAAATTATACCGTCGTTAGCGCCCAATACTGCAGCCCTTAGCCAATTGCTGCGGTGTATATAATGGCTGTCTAAATAATTGTCTATTGTTACTGTGGAGTTGTCCTGTTGCATTAGGCTAATTTAGGGGGATATTTTAATATATGATAGTTTTATCTAGATACAATTTTTATGATTATAGAGTTGTAGATTTTATTCCGATACCTGCTTAAAACTGTATTTTACCCAATAGCCACTATTGCATACCTTTGCTTTTATGAAAAGACCTTTTTGGATTGGACTTATAATTGTTTTATTGGCTGCTACTGCGGCTATAATATACTTTACCAAAGGCAAAGCCATGACCGATGAGGACTGGCGAAACTTTGCCGTTGAAGATACTGCCGCTATTACCAAAGTGTTTTTGGCCGATAAGGCCGGCAACAAGGTTACTGCTGTGCGCAAAAGCGCCAGTGAGTGGCTGGTGAATGATAAATACAACGCCCGTAAGGATGTAGTCAGGATTTTGTTAAAAACCGTAAAGCTGGTACGTACTAAAAGCCGTGTGCCTAAAAATGCCCGCCAAAATGTGCTAAAGGCGCTATCTACCAATGGTATTAAGGTTGAGCTGTATACTAAAGACGATAGCGATCCTGTTAAGGTATACTATGTAGGTTCTGAAACCCCATCGCAAGATGGCACTTACATGATGCAAGAGGGCAGTCCGGAACCATTTATTACCGAGATTCCCGGGTTTGATGGCTACCTTACGCCACGCTACCCAACCATAGAGGCTGCCTGGCGCGACCCGGCCCTGTTTCGCTACAAGCCCGATGATATTGCTAAAATAAAACTGGAGTATGCTGAGTTTCCCGCTGAGAGTTTTGAGGTGGTGAACAAGGGCAACACCAATGTGGAGATAAAAGATTTATCAGGCAAGGTGATGCCTAATGTTGACCGAATTATGGCACAGAAGTATTTGGGTACGTATGGTAACCTTGTGTTTGAAGATGAGGCCCGCAACCTGAAACCTGCCAAGGTAGATTCTATACTTAGCCAGGTGCCTTTTGCCCGCCTTAGCATTGTTGAAACCGCTGGTAAGGTAGTAAGGTTAAGCTTTTTCCACATAAAAAACAGCAGGGAAGAGGATGATGAAAACGGCAAACCTATATTATATAACCCCGACCGTTTCCACGCCCGCCTTAACGATGAGCGAAAGCTTTATGTGTTTCAATACTACGTTTGGGACAGGGCTTTGGTGCCTATTTCATTCTTCGCCAAAGGCAGTAATTAACAATTGTTAGTATTTTTTTGCATTACCCAAATGGCAATAAGCTATTTTTGCCACCTAAGCATAATTGTAAGCTATGAACTTTATTGTATCGAGTACTACGCTGTTAAAGCATTTACAACTGATAAGCGGAGTGTTACAAAGCAGTACCACCCTGCCCATACTGGAAGATTTTTTGTTTGAACTGGGTAAAAACGAACTTACCGTACACGCTACCGACCTTGAAATAACCATGAGCACCAAAATTGCCGGGGTTGAAAGCAAAACGTCGGGCAGTATTACCATACCGGCTAAGCTTATTATCGACATTCTAAAAACCTTCCCCGAGCAACCCCTTAGTTTTAATGTTAACGGCGAGAACAACTCGGTTGAGATATCGTCTGACTATGGTAAATACAAGGTTACAGGCCACGATGCGGCTGAGTTTCCTAAAATACCTAAGATAGAGAAAGGCAACAGCTTTACTGTTGACAGCTCTATTTTGCACCGTGCGATAAGCAAGACTACGTTTGCCGCAGCTAACGATGATATCCGCCCTGTAATGTCGGGTGTGTTGTTCCAGCTATCGGGCGACAATGTAACCTTTGTAGCTACCGACAGCCACAAGCTGGTGCGTTTTACGCGTACCGATATTAAGCCGGGCAACGATGCATCATTCATTATGCCTAAAAAGCCGCTTAAGCTGCTTCAAAACATATTTGCATCTACCGATGCGCCTGTGCAGGTAGAGTACAACAACACCAATGCGTACTTCCAAACAGAAAATATTACCCTTATTTGCCGACTGATAGACGGTAAATACCCTAACTATGTTGCGGTAATACCTTTTGACAACCCAAATAAAATGGTTATCAGCAAGCAGGCGTTAATCAGCTCGCTTAAGCGTGTGGCTGTGTTTGCCAGCGCCAGCACCAACCAAATTAAGTTCGCTATATCTGGCAGTGAGTTACAAATCTCTGCTGAGGATTTAGACTACTCAAACTCGGCCAACGAGCGCCTTACCTGCAGCTACGATGGTGAGGATTTAGTAATAGCATTTAACTCTAAGTTCCTTATAGAGATATTGAACGGTATTGATACTGAAGATATTTTGGTAGAGATGAGCATGCCTAACCGCCCGGTAATTATTCTGCCATCAAAAGAAGCATCAGACCCTGATGAGGATATGTTGATGCTGGTAATGCCGGTATTAGTAAATGCCTAATTGAAAAGACATATAAAAGAAAAAGGGGCTAAAAGCCCCTTTTTTAATGGTATTATATTTTGATTAAACCCCACAAAAAACCCCGACCGGTTAAGTCAGGGTTTCTTTTGGTTTAACGTTTTTTAAGCCTTAGATTTTTTTGATGTTGATAGCGTTTAAGCCTTTTTGGCCTTGCTTAACTTCAAAAGATACACGGTCGCCTTTGGTTACAGGCTCTGATGCACCGCTAAAGTGAAAAAATATTTCTTCCTGGTCATCTGAAGAAATGAAACCAAAACCTTTGTCGGTTTTAAAAAATTTTACAACTCCTGTTTTCATTAAAATAAAATTTAAATATTGGTAATAGATTTAATTAAGCACACAAAGAAACGAATATTTTATAAAACAAGTTGCAGCTAATTAAAATATTAATTGTTGTTTAAACAATGAATTGGTTGGTAACAGGGCGGTTTAGCGCAGGGTAAACTTAAGGGGCAGGTTATATTGCACACGCACCGGTTTACCTGCTTGCTTACCGGGAATCCATTTAGGCATAATTTTTACTACCCTAAGAGCTTCTTTATCCAGCATCCCCGAAGCATCGCAATCAACAGTTTCTGAAGCTTTGTCAGGGGAGTTGCAGGGAACAACGTTTTTAGCTGCATCGTAGCAGGTTGTTGTACCACACTTTTGTGCTCCGCGAGCAATCTGAATATCGGTAAAAGATCCATCTTTATTAATAACAAATGATATAAATACACGTCCCTGGCATTCGCATTCGCTGGCCATAGCAGGGTATTTAATATTCTTAATTAAAAACTTGTTTAGCTCTTCCTGTCCACCGGGAAACTGCGGCGCTTCATCAACAATAGTGTAAATTTTATCACTTGTTGGTTTAGATGGATCCAACAGAGGTTCTATCATTGGTTGAGCATTAACCAATAAAAAACTAAAAACAGTACAAAATATCAGGATTAGTTTTTTCATCTCTAAATAATTACAAACGCCAATTTACTTATTTTATCTTTGCAGCGGTATGATGAAATCAGGGAAGCTTAAGTATTACCTAATGCTGCATTTTATAGTGTTCATATGGGGTTTTACGCCCATATTCGGCAAGGTTATTACTTTAGATGCCTTACCCCTAGTATGGTACCGCATACTTATTGCCCTGCCTGCTATTTTCATTTTTATAAAACTACGCAAGGCCAGCGTGGCGGTAGACCGTAAAACCATGCTTATGTTTTTTGCCATAGGCAGCGTTATAGCCCTGCACTGGCTGGCTTTTTACGCGGCGGTAAAAATCAACATATCGGTAACCATGGCCTGCTTTTCTTGCGGCGCCTTTTTTAGCGCCATTATAGAGCCTTTCTTTTTTAAGCGTAAGCATAGCGCCATAGAGCTAATTATGGGCCTGGTAGCTATTGCCGGCATAGGGTTTATATTTTCTATAGAAACACGCTATACCGATGCTATTATATTGAGCGTATTGGCAGCCCTTGGCTCGGCACTATTCTCGGTTATAAATGGAACATTGGTAAAGAAGTACGATTCTAAGGTCATATCGTTATACGAACTGGCAGGGGGTATTATTACACTTAGTATATACTTTGCCCTTACGGGTGGCTTTACTACCGATTTTTTTAATGTTTCGTTATCAGACTGGGGTTACCTGTTGATATTTGGTTTGGTGTGTACCGCCTTTACCTTTATAGCATCGGTAGAGGTTATGAAAGAAATTAGCCCCTATACCCTAAACCTGACGGTAAATTTAGAAAGTGTATACGGCATATTCTGGGCCTACATAATATTTAAAAAAGATGAACAAATGAGCACTGGTTTCTACATTGGGGCATCGCTAATATTTGCTGTGGTAGCGCTAAATGCTTGGCTAAAGAACCGCCTGCCCGGAAAAAAAACTCCCGGTAACCAGCCGGGAGTGTAAAGTCTAAAAAACCTGTTAAAACGAAAAAGTGTTACTCGCAGCCTAAGCTGTTGTATTAATTAACGCATAATGTACTATTATTATTTTACTAATTGCGAAAAAAATAAAGAGCCCCGTACATTTTAGTGTTACGGGGCCTTTAAATCATAGGACCTATTAAAAAACAACTACTAAGTAGGTGGTAATTATCCCTTTTACAACCGGCCATACCAACCAGGGTTGTGATTATGCAGCTGTAAATATGGCAGGTAAAACTGTAAGCCTGTATAATAATTTGTAAATGATGCTTTTCAGTTTGTGAAATGCAATAATGGGCACTTGTATGTTTATTTATACCGCACAATCGGTATCATTTTGCATAACCTGTATATGAATCTGTACCTCGGTAATAATTGTATTATAAGCAGAATTTAACTTGAAAAGATTAATCTTTAGGCAGCAGTTACTTTTTTGCCTACTAATTCTTCGGCAGCAGCAACCACATGTTTGGCAGAGTATCCGCAATCGTTATACAGTTCTTGCTGTGTGCCATGCTCTACAATAGCATCAGGAATACCTAAGCGCTGCACACGGGCAGTATAGCCGTTGTCGGCCATAAACTCTACTACCGCGCTGCCAAAGCCACCGGGCAGGCATCCGTCTTCCAACGTAATAACCTTATTGTGTTTTTGAAATACCTTGTGCAGCATTTTCTCATCAATTGGCTTCACAAACCGCATATCGTAGTGGGCTACACTTATGCCTTCATCTTCTAATGCATTACATGCTTTTATAGCCTCGGTGCCAATAGCGCCTATTGATAGTATTGCAATATCATTACCGTCACGAAGTTGGCGGCCCTTACCAATTTCCAGTTTGGTAAAAGGCTTGCGCCAGTCTACCATGCTGCCGTTGCCACGTGGGTAACGTATAGAAAATGGGCCTGCATTTTCAGGCAACTGGGCGGTATACATCAGGTTGCGCAGGTCTTCTTCATCAAGCGGGGCGCTAACAACCATATTGGGTATGCAACGGAAGTAGGCCATATCATAAGCCCCATGGTGCGTTGGGCCATCGGCACCAACAAGCCCGCCACGGTCTAGGCAAAACACTACATGCAGGTTTTGTATAGCCACATCGTGTATCACCTGGTCGTAGGCGCGTTGCATAAATGATGAGTAGATGTTGCAAAATGGCACCAATCCTTGGGTAGCCAGGCCGGCCGAAAAGGTAACGGCATGCTGTTCTGCAATGCCCACGTCAAAAGCACGGTCGGGCATTTCTTTCATCATTATGTTTAATGAGCAGCCCGATGGCATAGCCGGGGTAATGCCCATAATCTTATCATTTTGTTTAGCCAGTTCAACCATGGTCAGGCCAAACACATCCTGAAACTTAGGCGGCTCAGGGCCTTTTTTTACCGGCTTTATAATCTCGCCCGTAACTTTATCAAACAAGCCCGGGGCATGCCACAGGGTTTGGTCGGCTTCGGCCAGTTTGTAGCCCTTGCCTTTTACCGTAAGCACGTGTAAAATTTTAGGGCCTGGTATATTTTTAAGGTCGCGCATTACTTCCACCAAACGGTTTACGTCATGCCCGTCAATAGGGCCAAAGTAGCGGAAGTTAAGGCTCTCAAATAAATTACTTTGCTTTAACAGCGTAGCTTTAAGGCCGTTTTCTACTTTTTGAACAATAGAGCGGGCATCGGGGCCAAACTTGCTTATTTTGCCTAATAGTTTCCAAACCTCGTCTTTTACCTTATTGTAGGTTTGCGATGTGGTAATATCAGTTAAATACTCTTTTAATGCACCCACATTGGGGTCAATAGCCATGCAGTTGTCGTTAAGAATAACCAGCAGGTTGCTATTTTCTATACCGCCGTGGTTAAGCGCTTCAAACGCCATACCGGCTGTCATGGCGCCATCGCCAATTACGGCAATGTGCTGGCGCTCTTTCTCTCCTTTGTATTCAGATGCTACGGCCATACCCAAAGCAGCAGATATTGAAGTTGACGAGTGGCCTACGCCAAATGCATCATACTCACTTTCTTTACGTTTAGGAAAACCGCTAATACCACCATGTATTCGGTTTGTATGGAAAACATCTTTACGGCCGGTAAGTATTTTATGTCCGTATGCCTGGTGGCCTACATCCCATACCAGTTGGTCGTAAGGGGTGTTAAATACATAGTGTAGTGCTACCGATAATTCTACAACCCCAAGGCTGGCGCCAAAGTGGCCACCTTTAACAGATACAATGTCAATAATAAGGTCGCGTACCTCATCACAAACAACTGCTAAGTCTTCTTCGCTAACCTTTTTAAGGTCAGTGGGGTAGTTTATGTTGTCTAAAAAACGGTATTTATTTTCTTCTGCCATTGTATTTATCAGCCACTTACAACAAAGATAGTTAAAATTTAGTTTACTAAAATGTAAAAAAACTTAAACAAATTGCTTAATTTGTTGATAATTAGTTTTTTACCTCACTTTGTTTAAATAATGTTTCTGATACAATTGCTGTTTTATCATTCTTTCCACCTGCGTTTATATACCCTTTAGCTTCTATATAGCCATAACCTTCTGTAGCTAAACCAGTTTGCATATTAATTTTAAAAGTGCCGTCGCCGGTTATTTTAAAATCGGCATCGGTATTCCTTCCTATTTTCAATTCACCATCGGTAACAGCCTTC
>CAMBQF010000112.1 GCA_945869825.1 Chitinophaga pinensis
GTAAAGGTGGTTAAATCGAAGGTAATATCGGGCCTGCCCTTTATCGATTCGGTATTGTAGCCCAGCATGGGCCTTTTGGTTGGCAGGGTAGAATTATCAGTAAGGAAAATAGCATGTAAATTACTGCCGTAGTGAAATGATTTGTCGGCAAGGCTGACAAACATACCTAATCGGTACTTAACGCCCTTTTTAAGCGGCTCCAGCAACTTTACGCACATATATTCGGCATACTCTTTATTAATGGATGCGTAAGTGGCTAAGCCTGCATAACTATTACCACTATGTGGATATTGAAACCCAATATCATTAACGGGAATTTCAGCTTTTTGAGTGGATTCAGGGTTGGGTTCGGACTTTTTCTTTTTACCTTCAGGTTCGGGAGTAGTTTTTACGTTGCAGTTAGAAAATACATCTGGTGTGCCTTCTGTTGGCCTGTACCAATAGTGTAGCAGGTAAAACTGGTTAAACTCGGCAGGGCAACCACGGTAGTGCACAAAGCTACTGTCGGGAATAAGATTTTGCGCGTGCACCAGGCATGGTAGTAAAGAAAACATTAACAGGTAACCGGTAACCGCAAACAGCCAACTACTCTTCCCCCTCATACATTCCATCAAATATAGCCTTGTATTTTTTCTCTATTACGTTGCGTTTTAACTTCATTGTACTGGTAATTTCATCATCCTCTATGGTGAATGATTTAGGTAGCACACGGTAGTATTTTACGGTCATATAAGGAGGAAGGTTCTTGTTGGCCTTGCCAATTTCCTGTTCTATGCGAGCAATTACTTTAGGGTCTTTAATTTTGTCATCAAAGGTCAGGGTTTTATCATCAACCACAGAGTCTACCACCGTGGGGTCCAGCGTTAGCAGGGCGGTTATGTATTTACGTTTATCGCCATGGGCATGGGCCATTTCAATAATTCCCCCTTGTGCCAGTTGGTTTTGAATGGCAGCAGGGGCAACATTTTTTCCTCCCGATGTTATAATCAACTGCTTTTTACGGTCGGTAATTTTCAAATACCCTTCATTATCAAACTCACCAATATCACCGGTTTTATAAAAGTCGTCGGTAGTAAAACTATCGGCAGTATCCTGTGGCCTATTCCAATATTCTTTAAAAATATTGGGTCCTTTAACCAGTATCTCCCCATCTTCGGCAATCTTCACTTCACAGTCGGGCAAGGTAGTGCCTACGGTGCCAAACTTATACAGGCTGGGTGAGTTTATGGTTACAGGTGCAGTGCCCTCGGTAAAGCCCCAGCCCTCTAAAATCAAAATATCAAGCGAGTGAAAAAAGCGCATAATATCTGCACTTAGGGGTGCCCCACCCGATACAAAGTAGCGTATTTTTCCCCCAAAGCGTGCCTTTATTTTTGAGTAGATGAGCTTATCAGCAATATTGTGCTGGAACTTTAAAAACCCTTTAGGATTTTGTTTTTGCTGGCGGAGTATACTAACCTTACCACCTACCATAAGTGCCCAGTTAAACAACCATCTTTTTATAGGCGAGCCTGTGCTTACACCCAGTTTAACACGGGTATATATCTTCTCAAACACCCGTGGAACAGCCGCTACCAAATCGGGCTGTACTTCAGGCAGATTAGCCACGATAGTCTCCATACTCTCAGCATACGCAATAGTTTTGCCCAAACCCACCATAGCATAATAGCCTGCAAATTTTTCCAACGCGTGGGCCAATGGCAAAAAGCTAAGGTTGCGCTTTACAGCATCAAGGTTAATATCAGAGTGGCTAAGCACCATCTCCATATTGCGTATATAATTGTTATGGGTAAGCACTGCACCTTTGGGTGTGCCTGTTGTTCCGCTGGTGTATATAATAGTTACAGCGTCGGCAGGGGTTATGCGGTTTGCAGTTTCGGCAATAGTTGAGCGGGTGGTATAGCTTATGGGGGTATTTAATAAATCAGAAAAAGGGCGAACAAAATTGGCATCGTCGGCTCTGAAATCATCAAACATATAAATACGCTTAAGGCTCGTTAACTTTTCTTTTACGGAAAGAAATTTATCAAGCTGTTGCTGGTTTTCCAAAAACAAAAACTTAGCCTCCAGGTCATTCAATATATAAGCGCTCTCATCGGCCAGGGTTGATGTATATATGGCTGATGTAATAGCGCCACCAAGCAACGCAGCCAAATCGGCATAGGCCCATTCGGGGCGGTTAAAAGAAACTACTACTGTCCTATCCCTAAATTCCAAACCATCATTAAGCAAGCCTTGTGCAACACGCAACACTTTGTTTGCCATGGTGTTATAGCTTTCTTCTACATACTTGCCGTTCTGCTTATACATCAGTGCAGTAGCATCTGTATACTTTTCAAAGTTTGCTAAAAAGAGCTTGTTCAGGTTGTTAAAGTCTAATTTCTTCATACTGGGAAATAAAATAAACTATCTGATTATTAATTGGTTGCATTTTTTGTTTAACTTTTTAAATAAAAAAATAAACAAAAAGGATAGTTATGTTTTTATGTGAATGTAAAAAATAATTAACCACAACCAATATTACATTAAATGAAAAAGACATTTATTAGAATTATAACAGCCGCAGCTTCGGTATTACTTAGCAACGGTATGTTCGCACAAACGGCACAGGTACAGGTTATACATAACTGCGCCGATGCTGCAGGTGCTGAAGTAGACGTATATGTAAACGGAAACTTAACGTTTGACAATTTTGCATTCCGTACCTCTACAGCATTTTTAGATTTACCTGCTGGTGTTCCACTATCAATTGCTATTGCCCCAGGTACAAGTACCAACGTATCACAAGCATTTAGCACAACCAACTTAACTTTAACCAGCGGTAACCGCTATGTAGTTGTTGCAAATGGTATAGCAAGCCCGACAGGTTACTCACCAGCCCCTGCTTTTACTCTTAATGCTTACAACTTAGGTACAAGCACTGGTGTTGCACCTGCAGGCAACACAGGCTTACTTGTAGTACACGGTAGTACCGATGCTCCAACTGTAGATGTTGGCCTTGCTGCACCAGGCAGTTACACTGAGTTAATAAATGATTTAGGTTATTCAACTTCAGCACCAGCATCATCTTATTTAAACGTTCCAACATCTGATTATCGCTTACAAATACGTACAGCTGATGGTGTTACCGGTGTTGCTGAGTTTGGCGCTCCTCTTCAAACATTATCTTTAGGAACACAAAGTATTGTAGTTGTAGCTTCGGGCTTTTTAAACCCAGCTAACAATAGCGGTGGTCCAGGTTTTGGCTTATATGTTGCCCTACCATCAGGTGGAGATTTAGTTGCCCTTCCTAACGTTGGTTTATCTCCTGCACGTGTACAAATTATACACAATGCTGCAGACGCAGCTGCTGCATCGGTAGACGTATACTTAAACAATGCTCCAGCCCCAACACTTGACAATTTTGCTTTCCGCACGGCTACACCATTTATTGACTTTCCAGCAGCAACTGATGTTGAAATTGATATTGCCGGTGGTAACAGCACAGGTCCAAACCCTGCGGTATTTACCCAAACAGTAAATGTACCAACAGGTACTTATATTATTGTAGCTAATGGTATTGTTAGTCCAACAGGTTACAGCCCGGCTCCTGCCTTTGGTTTAGACGTATTTCCAACAGCAAGCGAATCGGCTTTAGATAATGACGTTACAGATGTTTTAGTATATCACGGTTCTACTGACGCTCCTACTGTTGATGTTGTGAGCGTTACTACACTTCCATCTGCATCTTTAGTTAATGATGCTTCTTTTGGAGATTTTGCCGGTTATCTTAACCTGCCAACAGCAGATTATTCTATACAAGTACGTTTAGCCGATGGAACAACACCAGTTGCACAATATGGTGCACCACTACAAACTCTTGGTTTAGGTGGCGAAGCATTGACCGTTTTAGCATCTGGCTTTTTAAATCCCGCTAACAACAGCAATGGCGCAGCCTTTGGTTTATATGTTGCTTTATCATCAGGTGGCGCTCTAATTCCACTACCATCGCAAACTGTTTCTACAGCGCGCGTACAAGCTATACACAATTGCCCTGACGCTATTGCAACAGAGGTAGACGTTTACATTAACGATGAACTGGCTTTAGATAATTTTGCTTTCCGCACAGCCAGTCCATTTGTAGAAATACCTGCAGGTGCAGGCACAATCAAAATTGCAGCACCAAATAGCACCAGCTCTGCACAAGCTATTTTTACTAAAGACATTAACACAGTTGGTGGCCAAACATATTTCGCCGTTGCATCAGGTATTACAAACCCTGCCGGCGGTTACAATCCTTATGTACCATTTGATATTTTGTTAGCAGGTGGTGCTCAAGAATCAGCTACTAACGTTAGCAATACCGATGTACGCGTATTACATGGCGCTACAGATGCTCCAACAGTTGACGTTGCTAATGTTACTTCATTACCTTCAGGTTCATTAGTAAACGATGCTAGCTATGGCGACTTTACCGGTTACCTTAATTTGCCAACTGCCGATTACCAAATCCAAGTTCGTTTAGCTGATGGTACAACACCTGTAGCTCAGTATGGTGCTCCATTACAAACATTAGGTTTAAATGGTCAAGCTTTATTAGTTTTAGCTTCAGGCTTTTTAAATCCAGCTGTTAACAATAACGGTGCTGCTTTTGGTTTATATGTTGCACTTCCTTCAGGTGGTGCCTTAATTCCACTACCTACATCAACTATTTCTACCGCTCGCGTACAAGCCATACATAACAGTGCTGATGCTATTGCATCTGAAGTTGACGTTTACATCAATGATGCTTTGGCTATAGATAATTTTGCTTTCCGCACAGCAAGTCCATTTGTAGAAATACCTGCAGGTGCAGGTACAATTAAAATAGCAGCACCAAATAGCACCAGCTCTGCACAAGCTATTTTTACTAAAAACATTAACACAGTTGGTGGCCAAACCTATTTTGCTGTCGCTTCTGGTATTACCAATCCTAATGGTGGTTACAATCCTTATGTACCATTTGACATTCTTTTAGCTGATGGCGCCTTAGAAGCTGCTGGCGATGCCAATAATACTGATGTTCGTGTATTCCACGGTTCTACGGATGCTCCAACAGTTGATGTTAAAGAGGTAACGGGCCCACTTAGCTTCCCAACTATTGTTGATGATGCTAGCTATGGCGATTTTACTCCATATCTAAACTTACCAACTGCTGATTATTTTATACAAGTTCGCACATCTGACGGTATTGATGCCGTTGCAGAATACGGTGCCCCACTTCAAACTTTAGCTTTAGATGGTCAAGCTTTATTAGTATTAGCTTCTGGTTTCCTAAATCCTACTGTTAATAACAATGGTGCAGCTTTTGGTTTATATGTTGCTTTACCAAGTGGAGGCAACTTAATTCCGCTACCATCACAAAATATATCTACTGCACGCGTGCAGGTAATACATAATGCTGCCGACCCTGCTGCTGCTCAGGTTGACGTAGTAGTTAACGGTGCAACTATTGCAGACAATTTTGCTTTCCGCAGTGCTACTCCGTTTGTTGACTTAAAAGCGGGAGTGCCTTATACAATTGACATAAAAACTCCAGATGGTGTAACTACAGTATCATCTACACCTAATGTTACATTAGCCGGTGGCGAAAGGTATGTTGTAATAGCACAAGGAGTTGTTGGTTCTGGTTTTGAAACAAACGCCGATATTGATGCTGACAACAATGCGTTTAAACTTTTTGTAAAAGATGGTGCTAAAGAAAGGGCTGCAAGCAATTCAACATTTGAATTTATTGGTGTACACGGCTCTACTGATGCTCCTAAAGTTGATATAATTGCACGTAACGTTGCTACTCTTTTAGACAATGTATCGTATGGCGATATATCTGCAAGCTACATTCCTGTTCCAGCATCAAGCTATATATTAGATGTTACACCTGCGGCTGATAACAATACAGTTGTAGTATCATACGATGCTAACCTAACAGGTTTAGATGGCAAAACAGGTGTTGTTTTTGCATCGGGCTTTTTAACCCCTGCAAACGATAACAATGGTCCAGCATTCTCATTATGCTTTGCTTTAAATGATGGAACTACTGGTTGTTTCTCTACCGTTACATCGGTTGAAGAAAACAGTGTAGTGGTTAATACATCAGTATATCCTAACCCTGCTAACGTTACTACTACTTTTGAGTATACCTTGAAAGAAAAAACCAACTTTACCTTACGTATTGTTGATGTTACAGGCAAAGTAATAGAAAATATTTACAAAGGCAACCAAGCTGCTGGTATCTACCGTGAAACTGTAGACGTATCTAACTACGCAGCTGGTGTATACTTTGTACAGGTAACCAACGGTGTTACTTCATTCAGTAAAAAACTGGTAATTACTAAATAATTAAAATAGTTAGTATCAATTCCTGTTTCTTTTGGTTTAATAGTAGGAGAGCCGCACAGCAATGTGCGGCTTTTTTATTGTTATCTGTTATAAAGGGTTAACTGTTAATAATCAGAACCACTGCCAAAATAAAAATACCTGCAAATTGCTAACTTAGCATTGCTTATGAAGAAACTTTACTTAGTGTGCCTGATGATTTTTATTTTACCTGGCTTTGCTTTTAGCCAGTTTAATCTACAGTTTGGCTACGGTGTATCGTACTGTAACCCCGGCGATATAAACCGCCTAATTTACGTTTACAATAATATAAACAGGGCTTCTATATCTAAAGAAATGCCCAAGGTACATTTTATGCATGGGTACGACCTTGGGGTTACTTTTGGCGACAGGTTTAAGATTGAAATCCACCGCACATCGCGCCGGGCAAATGTTATGGCCGAAGGTATGGTAAATGGTGAAAGCCGTTTTAGGCAATTGCGCATTATTAGCAACACCATGGGCTTTGGTTTTGGTGCAGCGGTTAGCCGCCGTTGGGATTTGGGCTTTTCTATTGACATTGGCAATTTTAAAGGTTTTGGGCGCACCGGTGCCAAAGGTGAAAACCCAAAATACGACCGCCTGTTTATTATAAATGATATGGTAGGGAAGCAAATTTCACGTGTGCAATTTGGCTTTACTATGTATGTACAACGCAACTTTGGGCGTTTTGGTGCACGGTTATACTGGCAATGGCAAGCCATTAAAAAGCCATTGGATAGAATTGACAGCTGGATGCTAAACGGACAGCAAATTATTGAGAATCATCAATTAGAAGATAAGGTTAGCAACCTGGGTTTTCAATTACTGTTTAGGTTAGGCAAAATAAACTACTAATGGCTATGAAAAAAACAGCATTAATTACAGCCATTATAGTATTTGGCTTGCTCTGCAAACAAGCCACTGCCCAAGTGTATTTAAAGCCTTATCTAGAAGGTGGATATGCTATGTGGTTTAGCAAAAGTAAAGACTTAAGCTCTTTTTATAAATCGTACAATACGGTACAAGGCATACAGATTAATTCCGGCTTTAAAACTGAAACAGGCCTTATGATGGGCTTTAAAGGTGCTGCCGGGGTGCGGTTAGGTTTTAGCAGCGGATACCTTGATATGGGCTTTTCATATTCTAAGGTTGACGCTAAACAAAACACTGCGGTGTTCCGTAATGGCGACGCCCGCATACTAGATCTTTACTGCAATGATATTGGTTTTGACTTTGGCTTTGGCTGGGGTGGAAAAGCAACCATCGGCTTTCTTTTTAATATAGCCAGCCAAAATGCCTTTGTAAAAACAGGTTACCGCTATGCCAACGGAACCGTTTCATATGGCAACAGCCATAGCCTTAACGGCCTTTACAATGGCGATAGGCTAAGTTTATTCTCTGGCATAAAACTACAGATACCTATAGTAAGGTTTGTTTTTATAAGTGTTGATGCCGGCTGGTATGGCACCATGCTGCCCAACGACAATTTTACCTTTGGCGATATTGTAGACCATAAGGGTACATCGAGTATACTATACCTGCCCAAAGACTATGGCGTAACCATTACCGACCCTTTCAATATTGATAACGATGCCGTTAACAACCTTAAAGGGTTTAGGCTGAATATTAACCTGCGTTTTCAACTCGATGAATCTGATGACTAATAAAGCTAATCACACTATATATGCTCTACTGGTAATAGCAGTTGTAATTGCCTTTACCGCTTGCGAGCGGGCCGATAGTCTTGCCAATGTTATGAGCTCGGGAAAGGGTATTTGGCAAATTGAAAAAATACAATATACCTACTACGATACATCGGGGGCTGTAACCCTTGATTCTGTTAGTGAAAACGTCGGCGAATTTGTATTTTTTGATAGTGAAACACTCAGCGCGTTATTTGATTATAATGCCTGTGTGTATGGCGAATACGACTCTACCGGCGCTGTAGCCGCTTCTTATCCCTGCGAGTATTTTACCGATAAATTCCGCTTTGATATTCGCGATGCTCCTCAATATATTTCAAAGACCTATACCGTTGAAGACTGGGGCACCAACAAGCAAACCTGGGTACACACCACCAACCATCCGGCCAGCAACACCGTATCTGACCTTGCATCAGAAATGCGGGTCTTCATAAAACGTAAATAAAAAAGCCGCACTACAGAGTACGGCTTTGAAACTCTTATTAATTCTGGGTTAGCGGCGGTTGCCACCCATGTATATCATAATATAATAAAGCAGGGTAGATAGCGATGCTAATGCGGCTACTACATAAGTAGAGGCTGCCCAACCCAGGGCATTTTTAGCCAGCTTGTGCTGCTCGGGCGGGGTAATGCCGGTTTTCTCTAACCATACCAGCGCACGGTTCGATGCATCAAACTCAACAGGCAGCGTTATAAACGTAAACAGGGTTGTTAAGGCGTAAAGTATAATACCTATTAGTAAAAGCTGCGGAAAAGCCTTTAAAAAGATAATACCGCCTATTAATAACCAGGGCAATATGCGCGATGTTACGTTTAACGCAGGCACCATTTGAGAGCGCATGGTTAACCAGGTATACGCGTGGGCATGCTGCACAGCGTGGCCACACTCGTGGGCTGCCACAGCAGCGGCTGCTACGTTACGTCCGTGGTATACATCGGCACTCAGGTTAACGGTTTTATCAGTAGGGTTGTAATGGTCGGTTAAACGGCCTTCTACCGATACTACCTTAACATCATGTATGTCATTTTCTTTCAGCATACGCTCAGCAATTTCGGCCCCGCTAAGGTTACCCTTAACCGGTATTTGCTGGTATTGCTGAAACTTATTTTTTAACTGGGCGCTAACCGCGAACCCAATAAGGGCAAACACAATGCCCAATATCCACATTCCTATCATTTCTTCTGTTTTTCTTAATTATACATCAAAAACAATGCAATAGTTCTATTGTTGCAAGTTTGGCATAAATATATGACGGATTGGCGGGAAATCCACTTACACATCATACCTACCCTTTGCATTAATTCGCCTCCAGCAGCTCCTTAATCTTTGGAAGTTCTTCCTTAGAAACAGTACCTGTCCATAGCTTGGGTGAGCCACCGCCTTTTAACGAGCCCAACTGGCCTTTTATCACCTCAAAACGTTCTTTCAGGTTAACGTCGCCGCTGGTTGCCCCACTAATAGAAACAATGTCGCTATTGGCATTGGCCGCTACCAATGCTGTGGTGTTTGGCTTGGCATTAACAATCATTGATGAAAGTTCTTTGTAGAACTTATTCAACGATTCTTCTTCAATAGTAAACGTAATAAACGCGCTTGGCGAGCCAATCAAATCGTTTACTATCAATTTCATCTTATCCCTGCGCAAACCTTCCAGTTGCTTCTCCAACGCTGCTTTCTCCGCCACTAAACCCTCAATAGCCTTAACGGTGTCTTTAGGGTTTTTCAGTAGCTCGCGCACTTGCTTAAGCTGGTTGGTTTGGTCGTTAAAAAAGTTTTCGGCAGCCTGGCCGGTAATAGCTTCTATACGGCGCACACCTGCCGCTACTGCACTTTCCGATGTTATCTTAAACAAACCTATCTGGCCGGTAGCGTTAACGTGCGTGCCGCCGCAAAGCTCAACAGAGTATTTAGGGTCGAAGGTTACTACGCGAACCTCTTCGCCATATTTCTCGCCAAACAAAGCCATAGCGCCCAGTTTCTTGGCTTCTTCAATTGGCAATACCTGTGTGTTGCGGGTTATATTCTCGCGGATTTTAGTATTAACTATCGCTTCAATTTTCGCAATTTCTTCATCGGTTACTTTGGCAAAATGAGAGAAGTCGAAA
>CAMBQF010000113.1 GCA_945869825.1 Chitinophaga pinensis
GGCAGGCAATAAGTACAAACGCGCCGGGCAGTTGTTTTTTTACGAGGATGAATCAACCCGCAAAAGCCACATCTTCTCGCAAGAGCAATATGTTTTTGCAGGTTATGAATTGAAAAATCTTTTTACCAAAGAATACTATACAGGTGTAGATATCGACGAAAATACCCCTGCTTTACCCCGCAAACTAAGCGTTGCAGAAGAGCAGGCTTTCTTCGATATGCGCTATTATTTAAAAGACGATTTACTGGTAAAGGTAGACCGTGCAACCATGCAGTATTCACTTGAAACACGCGTGCCTTTGCTCGATTACCGTATTATAGAGTTTGCGCTAAATCTTGACGAGCAGCTAAAAGTTAAGAACGGCACACAAAAGTATTTGCTAAAAGAACTGCTATACTCTTACGTTCCCCGCGAGTTGTTTGACAGGCCTAAATGGGGCTTCTCTATCCCAATGGGCGATTGGTTCAAAAAGGAGCTAAGGCCGTTATTGGATGAAACCTTATCTGAAGAAAAAACCAACCAAATAGGCATATTAAACTATGCTACGGTAGCCTCCTTAAAACAGCGCTTTTTCGACGGCGAAGACTACCTCTACAAAAAGCTGTGGCAAATGGTTGTGCTACACAAATGGGCTGAGAAATATGGCGTTTAGTTAGTTAACATCTATCATCTAACATCTGAAAGATAAATCTGTTAGATTTCAGTTGTCAGTTATCAACTCTATTGAGTATCCCTACCCGGCTGCGAATCTAAACCCATGTTGGGTTTTTGAAACTTAGTATTATCATTGGGATTTTTAGGGTTCCGTGCATCAATATCTATTATCTGCACCCATTTCCCTTTTTTAAACTTCAAACCATCGTAGCTAAAGTCGGGCCCGTAAAATTGAAACTGCCCTGCTAAATCCTCCTTCATAGGCGATAGGTGGTCAAACACTATCATGCCTTTCATCTCATCATAGTTCAGTTTCATCGTTACTTCCGCTGAGTATTCAAATACTATGCGCTTGGGGCTTTTCTTTTCATACTCAAAAATATTATCCCCAAAAAACACATTGCCAAGGCGGTCAAATTCTATCACATCCACAATCTTTTTGCGGGTGCTGCGGTTGTTAAAGTCAATACCCAGCAGGGTGTAAAATTTCTCTTTTTTGTACGATGTTTGTACAATACGGTAGTAATGGGTGCCATACCAGTTTTTAGGGCTCAGGCCCTTTGTTTCCGGTTGTTGTATCTCGTCCGATTTATCAATCAGTTTAACAAACTTATTAGCCCCTGTTTTAGGCTCTTTGTATTGCACATAGCCAAAGTAAGCATAGCTGCCGTCGTCTTTGGGCATATTCCAGCTAAACAGCTTAAAGCTTTTATCATCGGGCTGCAGGCGCGATATAGTTTTTAGCGAATCAAAACCATAGGTAAAAGAGTTGGGCATAACCAGCGCCTTTTCCAGTAGCAGCATAAACTGTGTATTGGCATTTATGCGCACACTATCGTTCTCCCCTTTTAGTATAGAAGGAGAAACGGTGCTCATTTGCGCCTCAAGGTCGCTAAGGGTTTGCGCCTTGCCGGCAATGGCAGTGGCCAATAGTATAAGTAATAGAAATAGCTTACGCATGGTGTGGCTGTTTACGCAAAAAACGGTAAAGGGTTTACAAAGAAAAAGCCTTAACGGTTTCTACCGATAAGGCTAATCTTTCAAATACCATGCAAAATATTAACCGTGCATCAAAGTCTTGCGTGCAAGCAGGGTCTCCTGGCTTTCGCGGAAGTTAGGGTCGTCCACGCAGCAATCAACGGGGCAAACGGCCGCGCATTGTGGCTCATCGTGAAAACCAACACACTCTGTACATTTATCGGTTACTATATAATAAGTATCCATTTCTTTAGGGGCCTGGGGTGCGTTAGCGTCAACAGGCGGGTTGCCAATTGTGCTTACTTCTCCTTTTAGCGATGTGCCGTCAGAAAAACGCCACTCAATTCCTCCTTCATAAATAGCATTGTTAGGGCATTCGGGCTCGCATGCGCCGCAGTTAATGCACTCATCTGTAATCATTATAGCCATACCACGTTTATTTAGGTAATTTTGTGCTGCAAAAATACGGTTTGAATTATTAGGTAAGATACAACATCGTAATTTAGAATTTGTTAAAAGAAGGAGATTTTTATGGACACTAAAGTAACAGAAGCATTTATAAAATTAGGCAGGTTTATGGTAGCCTTTGCCGATGGCGGGCCTAAGAAGGCAGAGAAGGGCATAACGAAACATTACTACGATGCTTTTGAAGAATTGATTATTTCGTTACACATATACAATGGCTGGTTTACTGATTATAATGTACGCACAGCTTTAAAAGCGCTTGGCGAGAGCATGGTTAAAGAAGAAATGGAGCGCTGGCTGGCAAAATACAACGGGCAAAACCCATCGGGTAGCAAAAAGGTGGGCATTATAGCCGCAGGCAATATACCTATGGCGGGCTTTCACGATTTTATGTGTGTACTGCTTGCAGGGCATACTGTGGTTGTTAAGCCATCGTCTACTGATGATAAGCTCCTGCCATTCTTATCTAAAGTATTACAACACATAGAGCCGGAACTGGAAGGTAAAATAGAATTTGCCCCGGGTATGATGAAGGGTGCTGATGCCTATATAGCTACTGGCAGCAATAACTCTTCGCGCTACTTTGACTATTACTTTGGCAAATACCCGCACATCATCCGTAAAAACCGCAATTCGGTAGCGGTGCTAACCGGTAGCGAAACCGACGAAGAGCTGGCAGCGTTAACAGATGACGTATTCCTGTATTTTGGCTTGGGTTGCCGCAATGTTTCTAAACTGTACGTACCTGTTGGTTACGATTTTTCTAAAATTGCCAGGGCATTTGAGGTGTGGAAAAAGGCTTTTGAAAACAAGAAATACGCCAACAATTACGATTATATAAAGGCTATATACCTGCTAAACAAAATACTGCATATTGATTGTGGTTTTATGATGTTAAAGCAGGACGAAGCATTAGCATCGCCAGTATCGGTAGTCTATTTTGACTATTATAGCGATTTGGAGCAACTAGGCGAAGAACTAACCCGCCGAAGCGAAGAAATACAGTGTGCTGTTGGTAATGTAGATATAGGTATACCCATTATGCCATTTGGTAAAGCGCAATACCCCAAAATTGATGAATATGCTGATGGAGTTGACACCCTCAACTTCCTCTTAAACCTATAAAAGGATAATACCATAAAACAAAAAGCCCTGCACTTAATAAAGTACAGGGCTTTTCTATACGCTATACGCTATTTTGCTATTGTTACAGTCCCTCGGTAAACCCGCTCCTCGTTCATCACGTTCAGGGTTTTAATCTGGTAAATGTAAGTATCAATCATAACCTGGCTATCGCCTTTGTAGCGGCCATCCCATGGGTCGAGCATATTGTTGGTAGTGTATATACGGTTGCCCCAACGGTTAAAAATCATCAACTCATACTCTTTAATATTTGTTCCAAATCCGCCAAAGTAATCGTTAATACCATCGCCGTTTGGCGAGAAAGCATTAGGAACATAGAACGTGCTGATAGGGTTAATACGCACGGTACCAAATGCAGTGTCAGGGCAGTTAAACTGATTGTTAGCAATAAGGGTAACTAAAAAAGTACCGGTATCCTGGTACATCAAAACAGGGTTTTGTATGTTGCCAAAGGTTCCATTTCCAAAACTCCAGTTCCAAATAGTAGGGCTTCCGGTACTTTCGTCGGTAAAGGTTATATTACGCTGAAATTCATCGGTTACGCCAGGGCTAACGGTAAAGTCGGCTGTAACCTGCGGATAGGCAGTAATGTAAGCCACTTTAGTAATGGTATCGCGGCAGTTGCTGCCACTGGCTATAATCAGGGTTACATCATAAGTACCTGCTACATCATAAATATGGGTTGGGTTTTGCAGGGTTGATGTGTTATTGTCGCCAAAATCCCACCACCAGCCGGTAATAGTACCACCGTTACCCGCACTTAAATCAGCAAAGGCTACAGGAAGGTCTATACAGCCCGAAACAGGTTGCCCGTTAAAATCGGCAGTTGGTACAGGGTCTATGGTAATGTTTTGGGTGGTAGTGTCGGCGCAACCGTTGCTCGACTGTACAATAAGCTCAACGGTATAGTTTCCGCCACCGGCATAGTTATATGCAGGGCTCTGTTGTGTTGATGTGCCAATGTTGTCGCCAAAATCCCATGCCCATCCGGTAATAATTCCACCGGGAGACGATGATAAGTCGGTAAACGTGGCAGGCGTGCCTATACAACCGGCAGTTAGTATAAAGCTTGCGTTGGCGCCAGGCGATACCAATACCTGTTTAACAATGGTATCAGCACAACCTGCGTTTGATGTTACAATTAACGAAACGTTATATATGCCCGGTGCTGTATAGGTGTACGATGGGTTTTGCTGTTGCGATGTTTGCCCCGGGGCAAATGTCCAAAGGTAGTTAGCTATGGTGCCGGGTGCGGTAATGGTTGATGCATCGGTAAAATGTGTCGGGTTACCTGAGCATACTGTGTCTGATGTAAAATCAGGCTCAATGTCTATTAGGTTAAAAGTAACCGTATCACTTTTGGTAATGTTATTTGGGAATTGGCCAACAGCAATAATGGTTTGTGGGCCACTCAAGTTATCTGGGTATGATACAAATGTTTGCCAGTTTGATGCGTTAAGAATATTAGCATTAACAGGAGAACCTGTAAAGTTGCCATATAGGGTAACACTGTTTGGTAACGAATCGGTAGTACCGGTAACCAAAAAGTCGCAAGACATGTTGGCGTTTGTTGTTGGCGATGTAATTTGCAGGCCCGGGTTTGCAGGTACAATTGGGGTAATGTTATCAATCATGCTATTGATATACCCGTTGCATGGATTAATAAAATACGGGGCAAAGCTAACAAAACACCAGTTTTGGGTAGGGGTAAAGGTAACTGTAATATTATTCCAGCCACCTGTATTAATCATTCCCGAACTCCAAAGCATTTCGCCCTGGCCACATATGCCATTACCACCCCAAATGGCTAAAGACCCATAACAATCACCAGGTTCGGCAGTATTATACACTGGCGAAAAAGCAATGTCCATGGTAAAAGTATAAGGCTGGCCTGCAGTCATACAACCACTTAGTTGCTGGCTGCACCCTTCATGGTAACCACCGTTGGTACCTTCAAGCAAAAAGCTTACGTATGTGTTGCCATTGGTAGCCGGGTCGTTTATTCCCCATTGGCCGGGTTGTGTATCAGGCGATCCGCCATTAAAACACATGTCCCACGGTGCAGGAACAACGTGTGGCTCCGATACCCCTTCAAACGAAGGGTTTTGAAATGTAAACTGGGCTTTTCCAATCCCGTTTACAAGTACAATCGCACTTAAAAGAAGTATCAGTTTTTTCATAGGCTATTAAACCCTTAAAATTACTTAAAAATAATTAACAATGTCAAGCCTTAATGTACAATTGTTATTAACCATTGCATAGTTGATTTCGGTTATAGCAGTATTGTGTTGAAATACTGGACGTTAATTAACAGACAATGATTTTTATTGTTTACGTAAAAGCGTTACGGTTCCGTTCTTTTTAATGGTTTGGCCCGCTTGTTCACTGCTAAAAATGTAATAATACACCCCATCGGCACAATCTTCCCCGCCTTTTGTTTTTCCGTCCCAAAGTATGTTTTGGTCTTGGCTTTCAAACACCTTACGCCCCCAACGGTTATATACAGTCATTTCATATTTGGTAGTTGCGCCATAAAATCATATAGTTAGATGCCTGGAACAACATGGGGCTGTGGTGTTCCTTCAAACGATGGGTTTTGAAATGTGAATTGCGCGTTGGCAAGGGTAGAAAAGGCAACTACCAATAAGGTTAGTATAATTTTTTTCATAGGCTTATTGAATAAATGTAATGAAAAAACGGCAATTCCTAGCATTTATTCTGCTTTGTCCGCTTACAGACATTATAGCCATATGATTATTCTGTAAAAAAGGCTGTTGTCTGTTTCAAAAATTCGGTGTTACTTGCGCCCTCTTTTAACATATGGATATGAAAAAATTAGTTATCTCGGCTGTTATGGCCGTTTCGTTACTTATGCCAATGGCTGCACGTGCCGACGAAGGCATGTGGTTACTTATTATGCTGCAAAAGCTAAACATGCGCGATATGCAAAGCAAAGGCTTTAAGCTTACTGCTGATGAAATTTACAGCCTTAACAAAGCCAGTATAAAAGATGCTATTGTTATGCTAAATGGTGGCGGCTGCACTGCCGAGGCTATTTCTGATCAGGGCCTGTTGCTTACCAACCACCACTGTGGGTACGAGGCTATCCAAAAAAATAGTACGGTAGACCACGATTACCTTGCTGACGGCTTTTGGGCTAAAGACCTTAAAAGCGACCTTAAAGCGCCAGGCTACACCGCATCGTTTTTAGTGCGTATTGATGATGTTACCGCTAAAGTAAATGCAGAGCTTACTGCTGGTATGGACGAAGGTGCCCGCAATAAAAAGATAGCCGAGGTAATGAAAAAGATTGAAGATGAGGCTACTGCCGGTACAACTTACAATGCCAAGGTAAAAGGAATGTTTGAAAATGCCGAGTTTTACCTATTTGTTTATGAAACCTATACCGACGTTCGTTTGGTTGGTGCTCCCCCTTCATCAATTGGCAAGTTTGGTGGCGATACCGACAACTGGATGTGGCCTCGCCACACGGGCGACTTTTCTTTACTGCGTGTATACATGGGTAAAGATGGCAAGCCAGCCCCTTATGCCGAAGACAATATTCCGTATAAGCCTAAAAAAGCATTAAGCATTAGTATTGATGGTGTTAAAGACGGCGACTTTACCATGATTATGGGTAACCCCGGCCGCACCGACCGTTACCTTACATCAGAAGGTGTAAAGCTACTGCTAGACCAAACCGCACCCGCTATTGTTAAAATACGCGACTTAAAACTTGCTATCTACAAAAAAGATATGGATGCCAGTCCAAAGGTTAAAATTCAATATGCCAGCAAACATGCCCGTACTGCCAACTATTGGAAATACTATATAGGCCAAAGCGCCCAGCTTAAAAAGAACCGTGTTTACGAGAAAAAACTTAAGGTTGAAGCTGATTTTACCAAATGGGTGGGTGGTAGCAAAGACTTAACGGCTAAATACGGTTCGGCTATTGATAATATTAACAAAGGCTTTGTTTCGCTGCGCGATTATAACCTGCACCGTACCTACATTAATGAGTGTATTTTGCGCACCTGCGAAGGGGTAGCAATGTCTTTAGGTTATGGAGAACTGGAAAAGCTTTTAGACGACCAAAGCAAAGCTGCCGAAGCTAAAACCAAAGCCGGCGAAATGAAAAAGGACATTGCTGGCTTCTTTGCTGACTACAACGCACCTACCGACAAGAAATTACTTGCTGCTATGCTGCAACTTTTCCGCGCCGATGTGCCTACTGCCCAACTACCTGATATTTACAAAACTATAGATAGTGAGTTTGGCGGCGACTACCAAAAATTTGCCGATAAGGTATTCGAAACATCAGTTTTTGTTGATCAGGCCCGTTTAGAGAAATTTTTAGATGCTCCTGATGCTGCTACGTTGAAAAACGATTGGTCATATAAAATTGCAAACTCATTTGTTACCAACTACCGTGGTAACTACGCTGGCAAAATTAAAGCGATAGAAGATGGCCAGGATGCTGACCAGCGCTTGTTTATACAGGGTATCCGCGAGATGAACCCGGCTAAACCTTATGCCCCTGATGCTAACGGAACTATCCGCTTTACCTATGGTAACATCAAATCGTACTACCCGCAAGACGCTGTTTTCTTTGATTATTTTACAACCCTTGATGGTATTATAGCTAAAGAAGACACAACAAACGAGGAGTTTTTTGTGCCTGCCAGGTTAAAAGACCTTTACAACAAGAAAGACTATGGCCGCTTTGCTGATAAAGACGGTAAAATGCATGTGGCTTTTATTAGTAATAATGATATTACCGGTGGTAACTCTGGCAGTCCTGTGTTAAATGCCTATGGCGAACTTATTGGGTGTGCTTTTGATGGTAACTGGGAGGCTATGAGCGGCGATATTTACTTCGACCCATCATTAAAACGTACCATATCGGTAGACATACGTTATGTACTGTTTATTATTGAAAAGTATGCGGGTGCTGATAACCTTATTAAAGAGATGAAACTGGTATCGCGCACAGGCAAAGCTACCGCTAACCCCGGTGCCCCAAAATCAGGCGCTAACATACCTGTAGCCCCATCAACAGGTCGCACTTTGCCTAAAGGGCAACAACGCTAAGAAGCAGAATTAATTATTATATTTAGGAAAGCCCCTGCAGCAATGCAGGGGCTTTTTGTTTTGCTACAAACAGGCTACGCTTTACGGCGATAAATAACTATTTAATCTCCCATTATAAAGGGCGAGTTGTTTCCTGTAGGTGTAAGTTCGGTGGCATTGTATATGAGGTAGCGTATTTTAAGCATAGAGTAAAGAGGCAGAGTAGTTTTTGCTAACCTCTATAACCTAACCCCTTAGATAATTTTTTTATGGAAAAATTTTTCTCCTGCATCTTACTTGCAAAAACAATCAAAATTCTTCAACTTTACAATAACCATAAAACCAGTTTGTATGAAAAAACGCGACATTGTACTTTTAGCTGCTATTGCACTTTCTACAACGGCCTTTGCACAACAAAACACAGGCAACCTTCTTGATGCAAACAATATATCGGCTACTATCAATGCAAACGGTAAACTGTTTGCCAGCATTGCAAAAAACGGGCACAGCGAGCCGGGTTTTGAGGTTTACAAATCGGGTAAGCACACCCTCAACGCTACATCGCTTTGGATAGGCGGTTTTGACCAGGATAATAACTACCACCTTATGGCCCCTACTTACGGGCAATGGGGTGCCGATGCTTTTGCCGGCCCCGGTATGGCAAGCTATGATGCGGCAACTGATGCTAAATGGAACCGTGTGTGGAACATAACCAAAGACGAAATAGATGTTCATATAGCTAACTACAAAAGCGATAGTTATGTAATGCCCGAGGTGATTGCTACATGGCCCGGAAATGGCGATGTTGCGCTTGGGCAAATGGCCAACCTGGCCCCTTATTTTGATGCTGATGCCAATGGTAAGTACGAGCCTGCCAAAGGCGATTACCCAGTTATAAAAGGCGACCAGGCTATCTACTTTATTTATAACGACCACCGCGCCAACCATGCTGAAACCGGAGGGGCTAAACTGGGTGTTGAGATACACGGCATGGCCTATTCTTTTAAAACCAATAAACGCGATGAAGCCTTTAACAATACGGTGTTTGTTGAGTATGATATCTTCAACCGGTCAAACAACGATTACCGCGATGTATATATAGGCTTGTTTAACGACCTTGATATGGGCGAGCCGTTTAATGACTATATGGGTGTTGATGTAAACCGCAATACATTTTTTGCCTACAACGCCAAAGCCGATGATAATGAGTTTAAGGGCATTGCCGATGACCCACACATGTCGGTTAAGTTTTTAAATGAAGGCTTAAACGGCTTTTTAGCGTACGATAATGATTGGAGTGAGCGTGGTAACCCATACTCAACCCAAGATTACTACAACTACCTGCGCGGTTTTTGGAAAGATGGCCAGCCTGTAACCTTTGGTGGCAATGGTAAAGGCGGTACCCAATACTCGCGCTACATGTTTCCGGGTGCTACAGACCCTATTGTAGGCGGCGACTGGAACGAGAAAGTGGCTAAAAATGCCCCTCACGACCGTCGTGCCCTTGGCACTGTTGGCCCATTCAACTTTAAAGCTGGCCAGGCACGCAGGGTAGCATTGGTATACAATTTTGCCACTACAGAGAAGAAGATGTATAAAAACCTAGATAAAATTCAGGATGCATATGATAACCAAACCGGCGTATTTAAAACTAATACAGCCAATAGCAACAATGTTGTTGACCCTATACGCCCTACAATGGATAAGTTTGAAGTCAGCGTATCGCCCAACCCAATGAAAGATAATGCTATTGTACGTTTCGATAATCCACGTAACGAAGAGTTTATCCTTCAGGTATTTGATTTAACAGGC
>CAMBQF010000114.1 GCA_945869825.1 Chitinophaga pinensis
TTAATGAATTTGCCATTTAAAACAGCCGGTAAGCTTAGGGCGTTTCCTATTGAGGGAAATTCAATGCCCCCGGTTAATGATGGGTCTATTGTAGTAGGCAGGTTTGTAGAAAGTTGGAATGATATAGAAAATGGCTCTACCTATG
The DNA here is from genome assembly GCA_945869825.1 of Chitinophaga pinensis. Lineage (GTDB taxonomy): Bacteria > Bacteroidota > Bacteroidia > CAMBQF01 > CAMBQF01 > CAMBQF01. Next base: position 146 of record CAMBQF010000114.1, read on the forward strand.
TAATACTATCCTCAACAGAGGGCTTAGTGTATAAGCGGGTATATAAGAAAGGGAATACATTAGAATTGCACTCAGATAACCAATCGTATAAATCATATACTATTAAAAGGGATGAGGTATTAGAATTGTGGAGGTTTGTTTGCTACCTTAACCAATCGGACAAAAGAGAGGGGCAAAAGGATTTTGAAAGGCTGCATAACTTGTTAAATAAGGTGAAAGATGAAATTGCGATTATTACACGATAATGTGTTTTATATGCAAATTGTATGCAAATGAAAAAAGGTTTTAAAGTATAAAACCTTAAAACCTTTGTTTCTGTAGTGGGGGCAAACGGGTTCGAACCGCTGACCCTCTGCTTGTAAGGCAGATGCTCTGAACCAGCTGAGCTATGCCCCCTTGTTATTAGGGCTGCAAATGTAGATAAAAATATTAAACGTCCAAATAGTTAGTAAAAAAAAATCTAAAAATATTTTTTATCGCGTTCAACTTGCTCATTTAACATCTAGTATATAGCTTTACCACAGACAAAATAAAAAACAAAATAATGAAAAAACTATTACTAGTAGTATTGGCCATAGCATCAATTGGTGCAACATCTTGCAAAAAATGCAAAGATTGTACTGTAACCATTAAACAAAACGGAAGTGTTGTTGGCACATCAACCGCAGAATATTGCGATGATGATTTAAAAGAAGTTGATGGTACTACAGTTACCCAAACTGTGCCCGACGGCCAGGGAGGAACGTTTACACAGCAGGTTATTTATACCTGTAACTAAATAGCCTCTGCCACAACAAAGGTGCTGCCTCCAATGTAAATAACATCATTTTGGGCAGCATTTTTTTTTGACGCATTGTATGCTTTTTTAACGGTAGGGTATGGCTTGCCAAGTAGGCCTGCATTGGTTGCGGTTTCAAATAATAAAGCAGTATCTAATGCCCGCGGAACATTTGCCTTGCAAAAATAATAGGTGGCATTTTTTGGTAATAAGGGCAGCACTCTGGCCAAATCTTTATCAGCCACCACGCCAAACACTATATGTAGATGTCCTTTTTTTACCTGTTTAAGCTGGGCCATGGTTTGTTTTATCCCATCAAAGTTGTGGCCTGTATCGGCAATAGTAAGGGGCTTTTTGTTAATAATCTGCCAGCGGCCCTGCAAGCCAGTTATGCTTACCACATTAGCAAGGCCTTGCTTAATGGCTTTATCCGTTATGGTATAGCCCAGTTTACGCAGCTCATCAACAGCGGTAAGTACGGTGATGATGTTTTTTAGCTGGTATTGCCCTGTTAGTGCAGATTGATATTCTTTTACTCTGCCTTTTTTATCCTGTAGCTTAATATCCAACGTTTGCTTAGCGGCAGAAAAGTCGCCATGGCTTATAACGTTATATTGTTTATCAGCAAATAGTATATTGGCACTGCTTGCTTTAGCGGTGGCTGCAAATATTCCCTGTGTTTCGGCATTGGTTTCGCCAATAACAACGGGTGTTGATGGTTTTATTATGCCCGCCTTTTCAGCGGCTATTTCAGGCAGGGTGTTGCCCAGTAAATCGGTATGGTCAAAGCCAATGTTAGTAATAACAGATAACTCAGGGGCTATAACATTGGTACTGTCTAAGCGTCCACCCAGGCCGGCTTCTATAAGGGCAATGTCAACCTTTTTTTCTGCAAAGTATTTAAAGGCCAACGCAACAGTCAACTCAAAGAAAGAAGCATCAATACCCTCAAATTTAGGTAGTTCTTCCTTAACAAATTTTACTACGTACGCTTTAGAAATCATTTGCCCGTTTAAGCGTATACGCTCACGGAAATCTTTCACGTGGGGCGATGTATACAATCCTGTTTTATAACCTGCGCATTGTAATATGGCTGCCAGGTAGTGTGATGTAGAGCCTTTGCCGTTAGTGCCCGCAATATGTATGCTTTTAAATTTAACCTCAGGATTGCCTACAATTTTAAGCAAGGCATGGGTATTTTGTAAGCCGGGCTTAAGCGCAGCTGCACCAATGCGATGAAACACGGGAAGGCGGCTATATAAATATTCTATTGTTTGCTTATAAGTCAAAACTAAAAATGCTTTTATTTGCCACAAAGGTAATCAACCTGCTGCTTTTTATGTTTGACTTTAACAAGCGAGACCGCACCGGCATTATTACACTTGCAATACTATTACTACTATTGCTTGCAGCCAACTTTGTTATGCCTATATTAATAAAGGCTAAGGCCTATGATTATAGTAAATATGAATGGCTGGTAACTAAAAGGGAAGCAACAGGATTTGCCGATACATTATATATTAAAACAACTTCGGCCACAGCCGATACTCTTGTATCCAAACGCGGCATTTATGTCAAGCCTGTTATGGTGGTGGATATAAATACGGCAGACTCTTTAACTCTGCTTGATGTAAATGGCATAGGACCAACCTTCGCCGGGCGTATTGTAAAATACAGAAACCTGCTGGGCGGCTTTATTAAAAAGGAGCAGTTGGCAGAGGTGTATGGCTTTAAAGATAAGTATAATGGGGTGAAAAGTCAGGTAAGGGTTAGTCCGGGGCATAAAATAATAAACCTGAACACGGCTACATTTAAGGAGTTGAATAAGCACCCTTACGTAGATTACAATCTGACAAAGGCCATTTTTGCGCTGAAAAAAAAGTTAGGCACATTTAAAAGTGTTGATGATATTAAGCAAATAGATTTGGTAACTGACGAATTGTACAATAAACTTGCACCTTACCTAACTGTAGAATGATAGAACAACGACTTAAAGATGCTATACGCGATGTGGCAGACTTCCCGAAACAGGGCATAGTTTTTAAAGATATTACCCCTATACTAACCGATAATAAGCTGTGCGACGACATAGTTGATGAGACTGTTATGCGGTTGGAAGGGATAAAAATAGATGCCATAGCGGGTATAGAAAGCCGAGGCTTTTTATTTGGTTTTTTGCTGGCTCAAAAGCTGCGTGTGCCGTTTATCCCGGTGCGCAAGGCAGGTAAATTGCCATACGAAACCATATCCTATTCGTATAATTTAGAGTACGGTACCGCAACTATTGAAGTACATACAGATGCCCTGAAAGCAGGGGATAGCGTATTGATACATGACGACCTGCTGGCTACTGGAGGTACTGCTATTGCCGCTGCCGAACTGGTTAAACAACTGGGGGGCACGGTAGCTGCCTACAGCTTTATTGTAGAACTTGACTTTTTGAGCGGGCGCGATACATTGGCTCAATACACTAACAACGTGATATCTTTGGTTAGCTTCTGATTTTTTATTCTTTATTAAGGTGCTAAAATATGCTATTTGTCTGCGTAGAAATACAAATAAACTTATCTTGCATGCCTTTATAAATTCGGTCAAAATTTTAAAATGAAAAGAACATTATTTACACTCACTCTATCTGTATTGGTAGCATCGGGTGTTAACGCGCAAAACGCAACGCAACGCAGCTGTGGAACAAAAGATGCGGTTAACAACCTGATACAAAACAACCCGCAGTTTGCTGCAAATCGCGCAAACATTGAAAATTTTACCAATAACTGGATAACAGAGCATGCTAACGATAAATCGGCAGCTACTATTACTATTCCGGTAGTTGTCCATGTGTTATATAACAACAATACAGAGAATATATCCGATGCTCAGGTACAATCTCAAATAGCTGTATTGAATAAAGACTACCGCCGTTTAAACACCGATGCATCAAATACCCCTTCTGCCTTTCAAGGTGTATCTGCAGACTGTGGTATTGAGTTTTGCCTTGCAACGGTAGATCCTAGTGGTAATGCTACCAACGGCATTACCCGCACACAAACCAATAATACATCATTTAGCATCAATACTGATAATATCAAGTTTACCAGCCAGGGAGGTAAAGACGCCTGGGACCGTAACAAATACCTAAACCTTTGGGTTGGCGATATTGGCCAGGGTTTATTGGGTTATGCTATCCCGCCGGGTGGCCCTGCCAGCTCTGATGGTGTTGTAATTGGTTACCAGTATTTTGGTACCATAGGTACGGCATCGGCCCCGTTTAATAAAGGCCGCACCGCCACACACGAAATTGGCCACTGGCTTAACCTTGAACATATTTGGGGCGATGATGGCAGCAGCTGTAATGGTAGCGACCAGGTTGCCGACACTCCTAACCAGGCCGACGAAAACTATGGATGCCCTTCTTTCCCTTTAACAGATGGTTGCTCTACCACATCGCCAGGTGTAATGTTTATGAACTACATGGACTATACCGATGATGGATGTATGAATATGTTTACCAATGGACAAAAAACACGTATGCTGGCTGCTCTAAACGGCCCACGTGCGGCCATACTTAGTTCTACTGCATGCGGCGGTAGCGTAAACCCACCACCAACCGGTGATTGCGATACCTTATCTAACATTAGTGGCTCAGACAACCTGCTTATATATGGTGCAGTTGACAATAACCAAAACCCTGCAGGCTATATTAGTGGTACTAATACTTATAATGACAACGCAAAAGCTGACAAGTTTACAACCACCAGCGGAATGAAAGTTACCGGCGGTTTATTCTTGTTTGGCCGTGCTTATACAACCAACAACACCCGCAAGGTAACTGCTGCCGTTTGGGATGCCACAGGAACGGCGGGTGCACCAGGTACCGAGCTTGCCAATAAAGACATATTGATTAACAGCATTACCGAAGGAAGCATAACGGCCGTTACATTTACTAATACCCCAACCGTGCCAACAGCATTCTATATGGGTATCCGTTGGACAGGCCTTGCCGCTACCGACTCTGTTGCCCTGTATACTAATACTGATGGCGAAAGCACCCCTAACACTGCTTGGGAACGTTGGAGCGATAACACATGGTATGCTTATGATGATGCAGACTCATGGGGTTTAAGCGTATCGCACGCTATATTCCCGGTACTTTGCCCTACGGTACAAAGTGTTGAAGAAACCCAGTGGGAAGGCGTATCGGTATTCCCTAACCCAACTGATGGCAACATCAATGTATACTTAAAACTTAAGTCGAATGATGATGTATTTATCCGCGTGTTTAACCCTGTTGGCCAGTTAATAACCAGCCAAACCAGCAACAATACAACTGGTGGTACTTACAACTTCGACCTTAACGGCCAGGCTCCGGGCCTATACTTTGTAGAGGTAAATGCCGGTAACCTAACCAAAACATTCAAAATAGTAGTAGCCAAATAATACAGGCGAAACGATGTTTATAAAAAAGGCTCCTGTAAAGGGGCCTTTTTTTTGCCTGTTATTTTAAATACAGTACTTTGGTGGTGCTCTTAAGCAACATGTTATACCCCTTAAAATATATAGCTTTTTGTGCCATTGTTGGTTTGCTGTTGTTTAATACATTGGGTGGTTTTGCGTTGTTAAAATGGCAAGAGCACAGTATTGAAGAGCGCTTTGAAGAAGCCCTAATATTAGGCAATATTGAAAGCACCAAGACCATTACATTTACTACTGCTGACCTTTTAAACGCGCATTGGGAAAACGGCCACGAGATAGAACTTAACGGCAGGTATTACGATCTGGTAGTAAAAAGCCAAACGGCTGATGGCACTGTGGTATACGAGTTTATTGCCGATGAGGATGAAACCGAGTTGTTTGATAAATACAAGGGGCAGTTTAATAACACTAAATCAAAGAACGCCCCTGCATTTTCGGGCTTTGCATTTTACTATTTGCAGGCTAAGGCAACGCCCTATTCAATAAGCCTGTTGCAGTGTATTGATACACCCTATGCCAATGCAACCGGGCAGAGCCATTTGCAGCTTCCTTATTCTCCCCCAAAAGCATAACAGTTTCTTTACTTATTAAGAGGGCTATAGCCTTCGCCAATTATTAATAATTAACGAAAAGGAACCGTTATGTTAAAAAAACATGTGCTGTTGCTGGCAAGTATATTGCTATGCGCAACAGTCAATGCTCAATTATCAACTATTAAGGTGTATGATAATACAACCCTGCAGCCCTTACCCGGAGCACTGGTGTTTTATAAGAGTACCCTGGGAGACTCTTTATGGCCAAACCCCGCCGATTTTGATATTGCCCAATACCAAAATTACCTGCTGAAATATCCTACAACCAATGCCAATGGCGAAGCGCCTGTTAGCCCTTACGTTTATGCCTCTGATACTGTTTTTATTGCCATGCCGGGTTATGCCTTTTATAAGTCTACATATGGCAGTATTGTAGCTGCGGGCAATAAGGTATATTTGGGTATTAAAGCCTATACGCTGGGCGATGTGGTAGTGGCTGCCAACCGTTTTGAAGAAGGTCGCGATTATGTCCCTCAGTTAACCCAGGTTATATCATCAAAAACTATAGCTTTTCAAAGTCAGCAAACTACTGCCGATATCTTGCAGCAAAGCGGTAATGTATTGGTGCAGAAAAGTCAGCAGGGAGGAGGTAGCCCCTCTATCAGGGGTTTCGAGGCCAGCCGTGTACTGGCGGTGGTAGACGGTGTCCGCATGAATAATGCTATTTTCCGTGCCGGTCACTTACAAAATGTGTTACGTATAGACAACAGTATGCTAGACCATGTCGAACTTGTATTTGGACCCGGCTCTACCGTTTATGGGTCAGATGCATTGGGTGGCGTTATGCATTTTTACACCAAAGACCCTGTATTTTCTACTACCGATAAACCTGTAGTGAAAGGTGGTGCATTTGCCCGCTACTCAACTGCCAACAATGAGGTTACGGGCCATGCCGACGTTAACATAGGCCTGAAAAAATGGGGCTTTTTAACGGGCTTTACCTATTCTAAGTTTAGCGACTTGCGTCAGGGAGGGCAGGGCTACGACTCGCTAACATCGGTATGGAAGCGTAACGTATATGCCGACCGTATAAATGGTGTTGATACTGTAATGGCCAACGACGACCCTAACAAACAAATAGGTACTGGTTATAGTCAATACGACATTATCCAAAAAGTACTTTTCCGTCCAAACCAAAACTACCTGCATACCTTGAATTTTCAGTTTTCTAACACTGGAAATGTGCCACGCTACGATAGGCTTACCGAGCTTGATGGCAATGGTGTGCCCAAAAGCAGCGAGTGGTATTATGGCCCTGAGCAGCGCATGTTTATTGCCTATAACTTAGACCTGTGTAAAGCCAACAAAGCCTTTGATAAAGGCCGCTTGGTACTTGCTTTTCAGGATATTAAAGAAAGCCGCCACAACCGCAACTTTGGCGCACCCAGCCGAACAGACCGTAAAGAGGCTGTAAAGGTATACTCCCTAAACCTTGATTACGAGAAGAAGCTGGGAGGTAGCAATACCTTGCGCTATGGTGTAGAGGGTACGTTTAATAATGTACAGTCTACCGCCAGGCGCGTAAACGTAAACACCGGGGTCGAAAGTGTGCAAAGTACACGTTACCCCGATGGTGGCAGCCAGTTTTTTACCGCCGCTGTATATGCTACGCACACCTGGAAAATTAGCAACAAGCTGATATTGAGCGATGGCCTGCGCTTTAGCTATGTGGGCTTACGTGCTAAGTTTGTCGATACCACTTTTTACCCCTTCCCCTTTACAGAGGCCACCCAAAATAACGCTGCGCTTAGTGGCAATTTAGGGTTGGTGTATTTGCCGGGCGCGGGTTTCCGCATTGCGGCGTTAGGCTCTACGGGTTTCCGTGCTGCCAATGTGGACGATTTAGCCAAGATATTCGACTCGGCACCCGGAACGGTAGTATTACCTAACCCCAATTTGAAACCCGAAACGACTATAAATGCCGAAATGACCATATCTAAAACCTTTGGTAGAGGGTTTACTATTGAGGCTAACGGCTACTATACATGGATGCGCAACCAGCTATCGGTTGGGCCTTCAGCCTTCAACGGGCAAGATTCTATTTTGTACGACGGAACCCTTAGCGCGGTGCGCACCATACAAAACAACAGCAAGGCCTTTATTTACGGCGGCTATTTTGCCGTGCGTGGCGACATTACCAGCTACCTGGCAGTATCGGTAGCTATTAACTATACCTATGGCAGGGTAAACCTAATAGCCGGTACCACCCCGTTAGACCATGTGGCTCCACTATTTGGGCGCGTAGGCATTATGCTTAACCTGAAAAAATTTCAGGCAGAGGTATACACCCTGTTTAACGGTAAAAAGAAGCTGGAAGACTATAGCAACAGTGGCGAGGATAACCTGCAATACGCTACCGCCGACGGTATGCCCGCATGGTATACCCTAAACCTGCGTGCGGCTTACCAATTTAACAAAACCCTGCAACTGCAAGCGGCGCTGGAGAATATACTAGACCGAAACTACCGTGTGTTTGCATCGGGTATATCGGCACCGGGGCGTAATTTAATGCTTACCCTGCGCACTAATTTTTAAACCGAGTTTTTTAGCTAAACCGTATTGCAAGTATGCTGAAACTGAATAACCGTAGTTGCTATACAGTTTAAGAACAACAACCCCTCAAAAGTGGTTTGGAGTGATAAAAGGTGCATTTTAAGCGTCAAAAAACGATAAAAAATGATCAAAAACGTGATTTTTTTGATTAAAAAGTGAAATTTTCGCTTCAAAAATCACTTTTTAAGTAGGATAGAAATTAACAGTAAAATCTGTGAATTAAATTCTGTTCATCTCACTGAAAATAGACAGGTAAACGGAAACGTATAAAAACAAAAATCCCCCTTGACGTCAAAGTCCAAGGGGGATTTTATTATACTATATTAATTCTTAGTGTATACCTACGCTGTCAAAACCACCTAGGTTTATCCAGGTTAAATTACCACCATTCATAACAGGCACTAGTTGTATGCTAAACCTTCCGGTTTGAGTTATCATCCAGTTGTTGTTTTCTACATACATGTTTACAATTTGGTTTGAAGAACCATCAACAATATGTATAGTACCATCAGCTGCTTGACCCAAAATAAAAGACAAGGTATATACACTGCCAACAACAGGGTTGCTTGGTAAGGTAAAGTAGTTGTCTCCAATATACTGGTCGTCAGTGTTTTCGTATATTACAAACCTTTCGTTATCTCCCACAGAGCCGCTATAGTTATCAGTTCCTATATTATAAAATACAGGTGAGATATAATCGCTACCAACGGCGGGCACTTGCCAAGTAGCATTACCATCGCTATCAGAGGTTAATACTCTTCCGGCAGCTTGGTTACCATCTTCAAAACGCATAGTACCATAAACGTGTAAGTTTGCTTGTGGGTCTGTATGGTTAATACCAATGTTTCCGTTATGACCTGAAATGAAACCACCAGCGTTACCCAGTTTAATACGTCCGTAAGATGGGTCTTGTACGCCGATAACGCCCATAGTATTGCCTTCACTTACATCCCATAGTTCGGTATCGTCGCTTAAACGTATTTGAGGGGCGTTATTACCGCCTTCAATATGTAGTTTTACCTGAGGGTTGCCTTCGCCTATGCCAATAAAATCGCCATTGTTGTAGATATTGCTGCTACCGGTTTCCCAGTTAGAGCCATTCCAGTATGGAGTATTACCTGCTGATGAACCGTCTTGTAAGTAACCTGTAGGGCCGGGTAAACCGTCCATACCGTTGTAACCATCAATACCGTTGTAGCCATCCATACCTGCAGGACCTTGTGGGCCTTCTGGACCCATAGGGCCATCAAAACCTTGCGGACCCATTGGGCCTTCAGGACCTTGGGCGCCATCTAAACCGTTTATGCCATCAACGCCGGCAGGGCCTTGCGGACCTTCAGGACCTTGGGCGCCATCTAAACCGTTTATGCCATCAACGCCAGCAGGGCCTTGCGGACCTTCAGGACCTTGGGCGCCATCTAAACCGTTTATACCATCAATGCCATTAATGCCATCAACGCCAGCAGGGCCTTGCGGACCTTCAGGACCTTGGGCGCCATCTAAACCGTTTATGCCATCAACGCCGGC
>CAMBQF010000115.1 GCA_945869825.1 Chitinophaga pinensis
TAGCCATAGTGTTTATGTTGATGATTGCGGGGGCTGTGAATGCCCAAACAGCAACAACCAGCAAGCGTATGCAAACACCTGCCGATGCGTCGGCGAAGGAGATGGATACCAAAACCAAGGGCGATGTACTATATGATAAAACAAAAGACGGGCAGGATAAATCACTGGTTTTTCGTCAGAGTGTATTAGACGAGAGCAATGTAAAGCCCGAGGACAATGTTAATAACATAGCCCCCGAACAGAAAATTAAATTATTGAACAATACAATAAAACGTAACACAGCAACTGCAAAACCAAACAATAATTAAAACCCAATGATTATGATTAACAAGTATGTGATTCAGGAGCAGCAAGGGAGTCTGTACAACCTTGCAACTATCGAGGAGATATCGGGCGGAAGCCGCGAGTTTATGCGCGATATGATGCAATTATTTATTGAAACGATGCCAAAGCTTGCCGATGATATGGTAAACTCATTAAACAGCGGTAACTGGGCCGGGGTAAAATCTGTTGCCCACCAGGTAAAGCCTACTATGGAGCTTATGGGCGTTACATCATTAAAAGATGATGTAGTGGTAATAGAAAAGAACGCACAAAACCTAACCGACCTAGATATAATACCGGCGCTGGTAGAGAAGTTTTATGCCGTTATACAAAAAATAGTTGAAGCTTTGAAAACAGAGATTAAGTTCTACCTGTAACGGGTAGGACTTAATTGCTGTTGCCGTTGTAATAGTAGGCCTTAATAATAGCCTTATTTTTAGTAAGGTCTATTTTGGTTACTGTAATACGGTGTATATCGTATCCTGTTTTCTCTTTAATAGTAGATAGGAGCAAGGCCCTGTTTTCAGGTTTAATAAGTTCTAAATCTACTCTTTCTATCACCTTTTCGTGCTCGTTAAGGAAAAACATATTACGGTCTAACGCAAAGGTTAGCCCCACAATAAACCCATTAAGTAAGCATAATTCCAGCATGCTTTCTTTTGCAATAGCGGTAATCATACCAATGGCTATTACAATAAAAAGGTAGGTCATGTCTTTGGCCGAAATATCTTCTGTGCGGTACCGTATCATAGAGAATACCGCAAATAACCCAAACGCTGCCCCCATTGAAATATCAACAATATTAAGCAGATAGGTAATGATATAGATAACAACGTTAAAAAGAAAAAAGGTAAAAACAGTATCACCCCGACGGTAGTTTTTGTAGTAAACAAACCTAATAAGCAATGCTACAAATACAACATCAATTAAAAGCCGAAGGAAAAATTCCCCGTTTAATTTTGTAAAATATAAGTCCTGAATCTCCATCGGTTAATTACCTTCTTATTTATTAAATTTTGTGCAATATAGATAATGTTAACAAAATGTTAAACTGCACTGAATAGTTTAACCGCAGGTAAAGGTTTAAATTGCATTTAAATTAAATGCTATGGGCATAATAAATCAAACCGAACTATTTGAAAATACCACTACAGGTAAACTATATGAGGTGTTGATGGATGCAAAACAACATGCTGCCTTTACTGGTGATGAAGCTGAGATTGATGCAAAAGTAGGCGGCATATTCTCTACCTACGGGGGCTATTCAACTGGAAAAAACAAAGAGCTTATACCCGGTAAGCGCATTGTGCAAACCTGGCGCGCGGCCGATTGGCCCGAGGGAGTTGAAAGTACTGTGACATTTGATTTTGAACAAGATGGCGATAATGCGATTATCCATTTTACCCAAACTAATGTACCCGATGAACAATCGGAAAGTATAGCCAATGGCTGGCACGAGTATTATTGGGAACCTATGCGGGGGTATTTAGCTGTAAGCTAAATAGGTGCCAGGTTTTAGTAATATTTCATGAATTTAGCAGGCGTAATAATTTACTAGTCTCTGGTTCCTAGACCCTATCCTCTAAAATCGTATCTTTGCCGCCTTATGCAAACGGCAGAAAAAACAGTAGCTTTTTACACCTTGGGTTGTAAGCTTAACTTCTCTGAAACGTCGACTATTGCGCGGCAGTTTAAAGAGGAGGGCTTTAGCCGTGTGGAGTTTGATGAGCGTGCTGCCGATGTATATGTAATAAACACGTGCAGTGTTACCGACCAGGCCGATAAAAAATGCCGCAGCATTGTAAACCGTGCCCTGCGTTTTAACCCCAAAGCCTTTGTAGCTGTTATTGGTTGCTATGCCCAGCTTAAGCCCACAGAAATTGCGGCTATACCGGGTGTGGATATTGTGTTGGGGGCATCAGAAAAATTTAATTTAGTAAGTTACCTTGAGAGCTTTGAGAAACGCGAGGCGGCCGATGTGCATGCCTGCGAAATTAAAGACGTTAAGAACTATAATTCGGCCTACTCTGCCGCCGACCGTACCCGTACATTCTTAAAGGTGCAGGATGGTTGCGATTACTTCTGCTCGTTTTGTACCATACCGCTGGCCCGTGGCCGCAGCCGCAGCGACAGTGCCGCCAATGTGGTGAAGATGGCGAACGAGATTGCCGCTAAAGGCGTGAAAGAAGTTGTTTTAACGGGTGTAAACATTGGCGACTTTGGTAAAGGCACCGACGAGACGTTTTACCAACTGGTGCAGGAACTGGATAAGGTAGAAGGTATTGAGCGTTTCCGCATATCATCAATAGAGCCAAACCTTTTAACGGATGACATTGTGCGTTTTGTAGCGCAAAGCACCAAGTTTGTACCGCACTTTCATATACCATTACAATCGGGTTCTAACACCATACTTAAAGCCATGCGCCGGAGGTATGAGCGCGAATTATACGCAAGCCGTATTGACCTTATAAAGGAACTAATGCCAGAATGCTGCATTGGGGTTGATGTGATTGTGGGCTTTCCCGGCGAGACGGAGGAAGAGTTTTTAGAAACTTATAACTTTATCAACGGGCTTGATATATCGTACCTGCACGTATTTACCTATTCAGAGCGCGATAATACAACGGCAGTGCGTGTTACCGAAGGGGTGGTGCCTATGGCTATCCGCCAGCAGCGCAACAAAATGCTAACTATACTATCGGAGAAAAAGCGCCGTAAATTTTACGAAGAAAACTTAGGCAAAACAGCTACCGTTCTTTGGGAAGCTGAACGCGACGGCGAGTTTATGCATGGCTTTACCCATAACTATGTAAAGGTGAAAACACCTTTTACTGAGAGCCTTGTAAACCAAACAGCTCATGTGAATCTGTTAAACATTGATACTGATGGTGTTGTTTCGGTAGAATTGGTGGAGGTAGTTTCAGCTTAAAAGCCGATATTTGTGCAGCTTTAAAACATACCTGTGTATCCAAACTTCAGAGAATTATTTTACTATACCATTGGTATAGATATACCGGCACTGGCCGTGGTAAATACATTTGGCTTTTTTGTAGCCATATCTTTTTTAGTAGCTGCTTGGCTGTTAACCAAAGAGTTGAAACGCAAAGAGGCCGAAGGCCTTGTGCATGTCACTAAACAAAAAATTGTGGTTGGCAAGCCTGCTTCGGCATTCGATTTGGCAACATCGGGTATACTGGGCTTTTTAATAGGCTTTAAGGTGCTGGGTATGATGTTTAACATGGATTGGGATACCCAAAGTCCGCAAGAGTTCCTTATATCAAAACAAGGTAGCTGGATAGGTGGCCTGGCCTTTGGTGGCATATTTGCTTATCTAACATACAGGGATAAAGAGAAAACCAAACTGGCGCAGCCCAAAGAAGAAATCATAACTGTGCACCCATACCAACTGGTTGGTAATATTACGGTTATAGCAGCAGTATCAGGCATTTTAGGGGCTAAAATATTCCACCATCTAGAAAACTGGGATGATTTTGTTAAAGACCCTGCAGGCCAACTATCTGACTTTTTTGGTGGTCTAACCTTTTATGGCGGCCTTATTTGCGCTACCATATGTGTGTTATGGTACATCCGCAAAAATGGTATTAAGCCCGTGCATATGTTTGATGCTGCAGCCCCTGTACTGATTGTTGCCTACGGTGTAGGCCGTATTGGCTGCATGGTAGCTGGCGATGGCGACTGGGGTGTTGTAAACAGCGCTTACCGTGTTGATGCTGACCGCCATTTTACCGAGGTAGCAGCAAACGATACTATTACGAAGAATGATATTGCTAACTATTACCGTTATTATGAGGCTAATAGCCCTGAGGAGGTTCCGTCAATCTACTTTAAAAAGCCTGGTGCGCTTAGCTTTTTACCCGACCAGTTTTTTGCTTACGATTTTCCGCATAATGTATTAGAGCGCGGTACGCCGCTTAACAATTGCAACCGCAAGTTTTGCACGCATTTGCCTATGCCGGTTTTCCCCACAGCATTTTATGAGGTACTTATGGCACTTAGTATTTTTGCCTTTTTATGGTATATACGCAAGCGCATTAAAATACCGGGGATGCTGTTTGCCATTTACCTGATTTTTAACGGCACCGAGCGTTTCTTAATCGAATCGATAAGGGTAAATACCAAGATGCACTTTTTAGGTATGGTTGTTACACAAGCCCAGCTTATATCTAGCATACTGTTTTTGGTAGGATTGATTACAGCGACGTTATTGTATTTGAATAATAAGAGGAAAAGAGCATAATGGAACTAATACGCATTTGCGAGCAGGTAATAGCTACGGCTACTGAAACGGGAAGGTTTATACTGGGGGAACAGGCTAAGTTTAAGGAGACGGATGTAGAATCGAAAGGTATACATAACCTGGTTAGCTATGTAGATAAAACAGCCGAGCAAAAGCTGGTAGCGGCGCTGAGTAAAATACTGCCCGAAGCTGGTTTTATTACTGAAGAAGAAACCGTAGCCCAAACCCGTGCAGAATATAACTGGATTATAGACCCGCTGGATGGCACTACCAACTTTATACATGGGCTGCCGTGCTATGCGGTAAGCATTGCCCTAGCCAAAGGCGATATGCCGATTGTAGGTGTGATATACGAAGTTAACAGGGCAGAGTGCTTTTATGCATTGCAAGGAGGGGGAGCATTTTTAAATGGCAAACCTATTAAAGTTTCAAGCCGCGAAAAGCTGGATGACAGCTTGTTGGTAACAGGCTTTCCGTATTACGATTATGGTAAACTTGACCAATACCTGGCCCTTTTTAAACACCTGATGCAAAACTGCCGTGGTGTGCGCCGTTTAGGCTCTGCCGCTACCGATATGGCTTATGTTGCCTGTGGGCGCTTTGAGGCTTTTTACGAGTATGGCCTTAGCCCCTGGGATGTGGCAGCCGGTATTATTATTGTGCAGGAAGCAGGCGGCCATGTAACCGATTTTAGCGGAGGTAATGAGTATTTGTTTGGTAAAGAGATGATATGCTCTAACACACAAACACACGACCAATTACTAGAGGCCGTGCGCTTATTTTTCTAACCAATATCTACCTTACTAATTCCTTTTTTTTTGAATCTGTTTGGCAATTTTGTTGTACAGCTCCTGCGAGTCGAACGGTTTTGAAATGTAGTCGTTCATACCTGCATCTATACAAGCCTTAGCCTCTGATGCCGCCGCGTGCGCTGTCATAGCCAAAATAGGTATCTCGCGGAATGGGGGCTTCATTTTATTGCGTATATAGTCTGTAGTTTCGTAGCCGTCCATTTCAGGCATCTGTATATCCATCAACACTATATCAAAGTATTTTGAGCTTAGTTTTTCAATAGCCTCTTTGCCGTTTTCTGCAATTTCGCTTTCAAAGTTCCAGTTGTCTAATACCTTTTTTGCTAATAGCTGGTTAATCTTGTTATCCTCGGCAATAAGCACTTTTACCTTGCCCAGTTTGTAGTCTGTCTTCTCTGCTTTTTGTTTAGGCAGTTCAGAGCGTTCGCCAAACTTCATAGGCATGCTTACGCGGAAGGTAGAACCGGCACCCACACGGCTGATAACTGATATTTCGCCTCCTTGTAGTTCCACCAGTTTTTTAACAATGGTTAAACCTAATCCAGTGCCGCCAAACTTGCGGGTAGTGTCATCGGCTGCCTGTGTAAAGCTTTCAAAAATAGAGTCGAGTTTATCTTCGGGTATACCAATACCAGTATCGCTAACCAGGAATTCTATTTTGGCACTTTCTTCATCGCGCACCAATACTTCGGCACTAATGCTTACCTCGCCTTTTTCAGTAAACTTCAACGAGTTTGATAACAGGTTATTGAAAATCTGGAATAAGCGGGTGGGGTCGCCTTTAACAAACTCAGGAAGGCTGTCGCTTGGGTAAAAGCCCAGTTTAAGCTGCTTGCTGGTAGCCTTGGGCATAAACATATCGCGTAGCTTTTGCAGCATTTGCGGTAGGTTAAAATCTATGCTCTCAAAGGTCATTTTACCAGCCTCTATTTTCGACAGGTCGAGTATATCATTAATAATAACCAACAGGTTTTGGCCCGATGTGTTAACCAGCTCTACGTACTCTTTTTGCTGAGGGTCAAGTTTGGTCTCAATCAATAAATCGGTAAAACCGAGTATGGTGTTAAGCGGGGTGCGTATTTCGTGGCTCATGCTGGCCAAAAACTGCTCCTTAAATTTAACAGAGTCTAAAGCTTTTTCTTTAGCTGCCTTCAGCTCATTCTCCATGTGTATACGCTCAGTAATATCCTGGGCGTAGCATATAACGTGCTTGCCTGTTTCGTTATCTTCTTTCTTAATGTTTTTATACAGCCAGTAAATTTCTTTACCCTTTTTGGTGCGCAGTTTTAATACGCCGCTAACCACGTTGGTATTAGAAATACGCAACAGGTAATCATCAAAGGCCTGTTTTTCGCCTGGTGGAATAAACTCACGCAGGTTTTTGCCACTCAGGCTGCTGTTTTTATCGCCCAACGACTCGCTGGTTGCAGGGTTTGCCGATAGCATAAACCCACTCATATCATGGGTCATAATAATGGCCTGGCAATACTGTACTATCTCGCGGTTGTCCTTTTCGCTTTCTATTAATGCTTTTTGGGTGCGTATACGTTCAGTTTCCAGCACCTTAAACTTAAGGGCGCTGCGAACTACAGCTGTTAATGTTTGCGGGTTTATTTCAGACTTTGCAAAATAGTCGAACGCGCCATTTTTCATGGCTTCAACGGCAATTTTTTCGTCGCCCTGGCCGGTAATAATGGCGATAGGCGCATCAAAGCCGCGGCTGCGGAATTCTTTTAGCAGCTTCAAACCATCCTGGCCAGGTAGCTGGTAATCAAGAAAGATAACATCGAAGGCTTGCTTTTCAGCAAGTTCCAAAGCATCCTGCGCCGTTTGGCAGAAAGTTAACAAGTGATTCAACTCGGTCTTTTTCAATGCCCTCACAAAAGCGAGTACATCAACCTCGTCGTCTTCCACCAGTAAAATTTGTATCGAGTTATACATCATAAGCCTAAAATATAATTGGGTTGGTTGGCTTAACTAGTAAAACGGTTTATATTCAAAACAGTTTCATTTCGCCTGGGCCATTAGTTAACAGTTGTTACCAAATGTTAACACCGTAAAAGTAGTTGCTCTGTATTGTCTGGTAAGCCTAAACTTAGCCCTTATAGACAAACGTAAGTTTTAGTTGCTTTTTTGATACTTTGTGTAACCAGGGTTACTGCTAAAACCTTTGTACACTAAGCATTCGCAACCACAATTTTCTCCCAGGTTATTTGTGGCAATATGTAAGAAATCTCTTTACTATATTAAAAGCATGCAAAAAACGCCCGCACGTATTTTAGTCGGGGTATTCGCAAAGCATCCAGTAGTTATTTAACATAGCAACAGAGCTTATAAAACTCTCAATAGAAAGGGGTTTTAAAATATATCCGGCTACATTTAACTTGTAGGCGTTTACTTTATCCTGTTCTTCGTTAGAGGTTGTCATTACAAACACGCTTATATGCTTTAGCTTATCATCGTTGCGTAATTCGCGCAAAAACTCAATACCACCCATACGCGGCATGTTTATGTCTAATAAAATAATGCGGGGTAGCTCTATAAAGCTGTTAATAGAGCGGAGATAATCTAAGGCTTCAACTCCATTGCCGCATACATGCAGCGGATTCGAAATGTTGTTCTTTTTAAAGGCACGCTTAACGTTCATCACGTCAATTTCATCGTCCTCTACCAGTAAAATATTAATTTGCTTTTCCATATAGCAAAAATATAATTTTATAATTATGCCTAAGCCCAATATAAAATTCCTTTTAACAGGCTTTTTGGTTTAATTGTTAATATGTTGAATAGCAGCACTAAGTAAAGAATATATTTTCTTAAAATCCTTATTCCCTTCTAGTTTTTTCAGGTGTGCTTGCATCACTTTTTTGTCGCCCCTAATGGCCGGGCCTGTCTGTACTGCTTCAGGCGCGTTGGTTTTAACCTTGGCGGCCGTTTGTTCTATCAGTGGGTATACAATGCTGAAGGGTATATTTTGTTCGGCTGCAATCTGGCTGGTTATATGGTACATAAGGTTGCTAAAGTTTGATGAAAATACCCCCATAATATGCAGCCACTGGCGTTGGCCGCTATCCAGTTTATAGCAGGTGTTGGTTACCATTTTAGCAAGCCCTTCCAGTTGTTTTTCGGCTTTTTTGCTGTTGGCTTCTATGCAAACCGGTACGTTGGTAAAATCAACCTTAACGTTTTTGTTAAATGTTTGAAAAGGGTAAAACACCCCGTAGTTTGCGCTACATTTTTCAAGTACATTAGCCAGCGTAGCGCCCGATGTATGCACCACCAGTGTTTTGCCTACGCGCAGTGTTTTGCCAATCTCAGCCAGGGCGTCGTCTTTTATGGCTATGATGATAATATCGGCCGTAGTATCAATATCCTTCAAGGTAGTAATGGCTTTAGCATGTAATTTTTTTGCTAAGGACTTAGCGTTGGCTGATGTTGGGCTATATACCTGAAAAATGGTAATGCCCGCATTTAACAATGCCAAACCTAAATGGGTAGCCACATTGCCCGACCCTATTAAAACAGCTGTGTTTATTCCTGTAGTCTTCATTGCTCTTTACACTACCTTTGCACCATGGAATTGAGAATTGGCGACAAGGTAAGTTTTTTAAATGAACGTGGTAGCGGCAAAGTTACCCGTTTTATGCCCAACAACATGGCTATGGTAGAAACCGATGATGGTTTTGAAATGCCATACCCGGTTAAAGAGCTGGTGCCTGAAAACTACGCGGCGGTTAAAACCATTACCGTTGCGCCCGTGGTGGCCCCTGCCAATGCAGGTGAGCAGGCGGTGCATTTGGCCGATGGCATTTACCTGTGCTTTTTGCCCAGCAGCCTTAAAGAGCTTAGCGACAGCCGCTTTTCGGTAGCTATATACAACAACACCAAGTTTGATATTGTGTTTAACCTGTTTGGCAAAAACGTTAGCGGGCACAACATTATTGGTACCGACCGTTTGCTTACCGGCCGCAGTGTTATTATTGATACGCTGCCTATGGGTGGGCTCGATAAATACTCGGGTGGGGTGTTTCAATGCCTGTTTTATAGTGGCAAGGTTACCGAGATTAAAGACCCCGAAAGCCTTGCCTTTAAGGTAAAAACTGTAAAGTTGGTAGATAAGGATAACTACAACCTGCTGGCGCATTTTAACGCCCCCGCTGTAGCTATTGCCTTATACCCACGCGCGGCTAACGCACCAAAATCTGATAGCGATTACAGCCTGCAAGACCTTGCCGCCAACTTTGGCAAAGAGCCCGCCAAGGCTAAAAAGCCACAACCCCAGGTGTACGAAATGGAGGTAGACCTGCATATTGAGGAACTGATTGATAACATGGCCGGCCTTACCAATGGCGATATGTTGCAGATACAGCTAACCCACGCCCGCAAAAAGCTGGAAGAAGCCGTTATACGCCGCTGCCGCAAGGTGGTCTTCATCCACGGGGTAGGCAATGGTCGACTAAAAACCGAAATCCGCCAGATGT
>CAMBQF010000116.1 GCA_945869825.1 Chitinophaga pinensis
GCACTAGATATTTCAGTAGAAGTAAGTCTAAACCCCGAAAGAGCGCACCTTCTTGATGAATTTCATGATTTTGCAAAAAATGTTATTCAGCTATCACCAGAACATCCTCTAATAAAAATTAAAGCCAAAATAAATCGAGTTGGTGTAACAAACGCAGCAGATAGAGGACTTGATATGTGGGCAAATTTTGGGTTAGCTATCCAGATAAAGCATCTTTCCTTAACTGAAGAATTAGCAGAAAATATAGTGTCTTCGGTTTCTTCTGACCGTATTGTTATTGTTTGTAAAGATACTGAAGAGAAAATTATAGTTTCATTACTTAACCAAATGGGTTGGAAATCTAAGATACAAAGCATTATTACGGAAAGCGATTTAATAAGGTGGTATGAAAAAGCATTAAGGGGGAAATATGCGAGTGAGATTGGTGATAAAGTTTTGAAAAACCTAAATGATGAGATTCAGCTAGAATTCCCATCAACCGACAATAAAGAATTTTTAAAATTTATTGAAGGTAGGGGCTATGATAAGGTAACTGATGAGAATTGGTAAAAAACATATTACCCCCACATTAGACACAATAACCGATGTGGCCTTGGTTGGCGGTGGTGCTGTGCCGCAGCCAGGCGAAATATCGTTAGCGCACAACGGGGTTTTGTTTTTAGATGAATTACCAGAGTATAAACGCACCGCACTGGAGGTGCTTCGCCAACCGCTGGAAGACCGCGTGGTGAGTATATCGCGCGCTAAATTCTCAGTAGAATACCAGGCCAGCTTTATGCTGGTGGCCAGTATGAACCCCTGCCCCTGTGGCTACTACAACCACCCAGAGAAGAACTGCACCTGCAGCCCTGGCATTGTAGCCAAATACCTGAGCCGTATTAGCGGTCCGTTGCTAGACCGTATAGACCTGCACATAGAAGTTACGCCTGTGCCTTTTAAAGAGCTTAGCAACAGCCGCCTGTCTGAAAAAAGCGAAGATATACGCAAGCGGGTGATGCAGGCACGCGAGGTGCAAAAAGCCCGTTTTGAAAACGAGGAAGGCACTTACAGCAATGCCCAAATGAGTGCCAAGCAGCTGCGTACCTATTGCCAGATTGATGAAACAGGCTCTCAATTGCTAAATACAGCCATGGAACGCCTGGGCCTCTCTGCCAGGGCATACGACCGCATCTTAAAAGTATCGCGCACCATTGCCGATTTAGAAGGGACACCCTCTATCCAAGCCGACCATTTAGCCGAAGCCATTCAATACCGCTCTTTAGATAGAGAGGGATGGGCGGGGTAATTTAATACCTGTCAATACTTTATGGTTAATTAAACCTAAAATCATAAATTGCCTGCACCGCAATTTTAATTAATACACCTTTGGCACTCAAACATCATTTTAAAACAGCACTATTTTTATTGCTGATAGGCTTTTCCGCAAAGGGCCAGATAAAAGACTCTTTTGGCAGAACAATAGTACTACATGGCTTAAATACCGCAGGCGGTGCAAAGCACATACCCGGTCACCAACCCTGGATAACCGAAGCAGATGTTAACCGCGAATATGCAAACTTTGGTTTTAATGCTGTACGCTACCTTATTTTTTGGGGAGCCATAGAACCTGAAAAAGATGTTTACGACACCCTGTACCTGCAAGAAGTTAAAAAGCGTGTTGAGTGGTATACTTCCCGAAAAATGTATGTTGTTTTAGATATGCACCAGGATGTTTACGGCTATGGAGTGGGTGGAAACGGGGCTCCGGAATGGGCATCAACCCAAACAAAAACGCAAAACCTAATACCCGACAAATGGCCTTGGTGGATGCAAAATTTAGAGCCAAAAGTTAAACGGTCATATGTTGAGTTTTTTAAATACAAAAACAAGAAAGACCTTCAAGACCATTACATAAAAGCATGGTTAAAGGTGGTTGATTTGTTTAAAGATAACCCCTACGTTATTGGATATGATTTAATGAATGAGCCCCATGGGGGAAAGATTGTAAAAACCCTGTCGGGCGGTTTTGAACGCAAGTGGCTGGACAATTTTTACAAGCGCCTCATGCCCGCCATACGGGCAGTAGACACAACCCGTTATATATTTTTCGAACCCCGCTCATTTGGCGTCAATTTCGGTATGAAATCGCATCTTAAAAAGGTGAATGATGTTAGTGTAAACAAGCTGGTGTATGCCCCCCATTGCTATATGAAATTTGTTGATGTTGGCGGCGATTATAAAAACAAAGACAAACGGGCTTTAGGCAAATGGTTTAAGCGGCGCGACGCAGAAGCAGCCAAGCACCAATCGCCTATGTATATTGGTGAGTATGGGCTATCGCCTTCTAAAAAAGGATTTGACAAATACCTGCAGGACATGCTCAACATGGCCGATGCCAGTGGAGCATCGTGGGCATACTGGTCTAGCGACCCCGGTGGATGGGGGCCGTTGGATGGCAATAAAAACCCGAGCCCGATACTGTATCAAATTTTAAGGCCTTACCCATGGGCTGTTAGTGGCCAAATAGTATCGTATCAAACCAACACCACTACACGGGTATTTAATATGGATTTTATTAGTGATACAACCATTGCAGAAAACACCATTATAGCTGTACCCAGAGAACTTTTCAGCAACGATTATAAGGTAATCGTAACAGGTACAACAAACTACACCGGGCATATTGATATTGCCAGCAATGCTTATTATTTAAGCGTTGGTGAACATAATGTAAAGGTGCATGTTCTAATTTACCCCGTATCAAATTCTAAGAATTATTAATCGGGCTTTTGTATCTTTGATAAAATTCGCTTAATGCAACGTATAGTTTTATTACTAGTAGCGGCTTGTCCGCTGTGGCTAAATGCCCAGGTTTACGGTTTTGAAAAATGTGCTGAATTGAAAGCTCACCAAACGGTAAACCAATCCAAATCAACCGACATACTATCAAACGAAGAGCTTAAGTACGATGTAAAATACGTTAAGCTTGATTTGGGTATGACCAATACCTCTACCTACATAACAGGCGGAAAAGCAACCACCATTGCCAAGGTTATTGAAACGCCTTTTACTATTTATGTATTTGAATTGCTGAACGATATTACACTCGACTCGGTAAAGATAAACGGGGCTATCCGCCCTATTTCTACCAATGGCAATGTACGCACGGTAAGCTTGCAAAATGCTTTGAATGTGGGCGATGTATTTACTGCTGAGGTTTATTACCACGGGCAGGGCAACGTAAACAACGGCTTTTTTTCGGGCATAACAACCGATACCGACCAGGACTACAACTTTAACGCTACATGGACACTTAGCGAATCGTACCACGCATATGAGTGGTGGCCCTGCAAGCAGTTGCTTACCGATAAAATAGACTCGTGTGATGTTTGGATTACCGTTGCTAGTAATTTAAAAGCGGGCTCTAACGGTGTTTTAGAAAACGTTACCGATATGCCGGGCAACAAAAAGCGCTACGAGTGGAAATCGCGACACCCTATTGCTTACTATCTTATATCTGTTGCAGTAGCCAATTACCAAGAGTATAATACTTATGCCCACCCTGCGGCTTTGCAAGGCGACTCTATCCTTATTCAAAATTACATATACAATACCCCTGCGGTGTTTAACGATTACCAGGAGGGTATGGACAGTACAAACCAACTGGTGGAATACCTTTCTGACATTTTTGGCTTATACCCATTTTACGATGAAAAATACGGGCATTGCCAAACGCCTATTGGCGGTGGTATGGAACACCAAACTATGACTACCCTTTATGGCTTTGATTTTACCCTTGTAGCGCACGAGCTGGGCCACCAATGGTTTGGCGACAATGTTACCTGCGGCAGCTGGAAAGATATTTGGGTGAATGAAGGATTTGCATCGTACACTGAATATTTAGCTTTAGAGCATTTTAGGAGCCCCGGTGAAACACGCAACTGGATTGACTATGCGCATGCTTATGCCATGTTTAACCCGGGCGGCAGCACCTACTGCCCAGATACTACTAACGAGAACAGGATATTCAGCACGCGGTTGACGTACCTAAAAGGCGGGGCTATTATCCACTCGCTGCGGTTTGAGCTGGATAACGATTCGCTGTTTTTTGCAGGGCTTAGGTTGTACCAGGAACTGCGCGGCGATAGTACTGCCAAAGGCACTGATATAAAATCTGTTTTTGAAAACCTATCGGGCCTTGACCTTACCGATTTTTTTGACCAATGGTATTTTGGCGAAGGCTACCCTACCATTAGCCTGCAATGGAACCAGGCAAACGGGCAAACCTATGTGGTAGTTTCTGAAACAACATCAACACCCAACGTAACGCCCTTCTTTAAAACCCCACTGGAGCTTAAGTTTAACTCATCGCAGGGCGATACTACCGTGCGTGTATATGTTGACCAAGACGGGCAGCAATTTGTATTTAACTGGGATAATGAAATTTCGTCTATCAGCATAGACCCTAACCAGTGGATACTAAACCAGGTAGGCAGCATTGTACAAAACCCTAATTTGGTGAGTGTGCCAACGCTAGAGGTGGATGCTAAACTGAATGTATTCCCCGTACCGGCCAACGACCAGCTAACGATAAATTCTGCCAAAGCAATTAAAGGCATCCGCTTGTTTGATATGACAGGCCGTGCTATAGAAAGCTATGCTGGCAACGGAACTACTACCACTATTGACATTGCAGGCTTAAGCGCCGGCGCCTATGTAATAGAGGTATCGTTTACCGGTGTTGCAGGTACTGTAAAAAGGTTGATTGTGAAGGATTAATCGTCGTTGCTAAGGGTGGTGGCCAAGCCTTTAAAAAACTGGATGCCGCCAAACACTATAGCGCCCCAAAATATATAACCTGTATTAGAGATTGTAAGCACGGTGCCGCCTATACACCACAGGGCACCAAAAATCATGTCTTTAGAACCGCTACGTTGCCCTGCGGGTTTGTTATTTACGTTAAAAGAGTCAACAATTTTGCAGGCTTCATCGTAGGTAAGGCCTTTGGTGGTTAGCATCAGCTTAACCTCATCGTTGGTTTTGCCATGCTCTTTCAGCAGTTTTTCTGCCAGTTTATACCCTACTTCTTCTGTAATTTTGTTTTCAGCAACAGGTTGTGCGTTTTCCATTGGAGAATAAAGTTATACTTTCTATTTCTAGTCCACAAAAAAGGCGAAAGAAAACCCTTCGCCTTAAAAATCCCTCGTCAGTGTCTGTAGCACTACCACTCCCTTTTTTAAAGGGAGATCTTTTAAAATTTATTCTACCGTTACCGATTTTGCCAGGTTACGTGGCTGGTCTACATTGCAACCGCGCAGCACCGCAATATGGTACGACAGTAATTGCAATGGAACTACCGTTACCAAAGGCGATGTTGCCTCTTCGGTTTCCGGCACTTCAATAACATGGTCGGCCATTTTGCGTACTTCGGTATCGCCTTCTGTTACTACAGCTATGATGATGCCTTTACGGGCTTTAACCTCTTGTATATTGCTGATGATTTTCTCATAATTGCCTTTTTTGGTAGCAATAACTACTATAGGCATATTCTCGTCAATCAACGCGATAGGGCCGTGTTTCATTTCAGCTGCGGGGTAGCCTTCGGCATGTATGTACGATATCTCTTTTAGTTTTAAAGCCCCTTCTAACGCCACAGGGAAGTTGTAGCCACGGCCTAAGTATAAGAAGTTTTTGGCGTCTTTAAACTCTTCAGCTAGGTAACGTATCTTCTCGTCTGTTTTAAGCGCCCTCTCCACTTTTTCAGGAATAGAAAGTAAATCGGCAATAAGGGTACGGTATTCTGTTTCGCCCATGGTGCCACGCTTGTGTGCCAGCGATAATGCTATAAGCGTAAGCACGGTTACCTGTGCAGTAAATGCTTTGGTAGATGCTACTCCAATCTCAGGGCCGGCATGGGTATACGAGCCTGCATGGGTTGCGCGGGCAATGCTTGAGCCTACTACGTTGCACACGCCGTAAATTAAAGCGCCTTTGCTCTTAGCTAATTCAATAGCAGCCAGTGTATCGGCGGTCTCACCAGATTGTGAAATAGCCATAACAATATCTTTCTCGCTCAGTATTGGGTTGCGGTAGCGGAACTCTGATGCATACTCCACCTCTACCGGAATGCGTGCAAGGTCTTCAATTAAATATTCGGCAACCAAACCGGCGTGCCACGATGTGCCACAGGCAACAATAATAATACGTTTGGCTTTGTTAAAACGGGCATCATACTCTTGCAAGCCACCCATGGTAACAATACCATCTTCAAGATTAATACGTCCGCGCAGGCTGTCTAAAATAGACTTAGGCTGCTCGTGTATCTCTTTAATCATAAAGTGCTCGTAACCGCCTTTTTCAATGGCTTCAAGGTTTAACTCAAGCTCATGGATGTAAGGGGTTATGGCTACGTTGCCTACTGTTATAATTTTAAGTTCTTCGTTACGGTTAAGTATAGCAATTTGCTCATCTTCTAAATACACCACATTTTTAGTGTACTCTACAATAGGCGTAGCATCCGATGCAAGATAAAATTCACCATTACCAACACCTACTACCAATGGACTGCCTTTTTTAGCGGCCACCAGTTGGTCAGGGTTTTCTTTTGCCATTATAACAATAGCATAAGCCCCAATAGCTTGTGTTAATGCAATGCGTACCGACTCTACCAAAGTAGCCCCAGTTTTGTCCTGCACATCCTCTATCAGGTGGATAAGTACCTCGGTATCGGTATCGCTTTCAAAGGTATGCCCACGCTTAATAAGCTCTTCCTTTAAAGGCCCGTAGTTTTCAATAATACCGTTATGTATTATTACTTTAGATTTTGACTCTGAAGTATGCGGGTGGGCATTGATATCGCTTGGTACACCGTGGGTAGCCCAACGGGTATGGCCTATACCAATAGTACCGGTTGTATCTTTATCGCCAATATACTCCTGCAACTCGGCTACTTTGCCTTTCTTTTTATATAGATTAAGTTCGCCGGTATCAGTAATTAATGAAATACCTGAACTATCGTAGCCCCTATATTCTAAGCGCTGCAGGCCTTTAATTAAAATTGGCGAGGCTTGTTTGGGTCCGATGTAAGCAACTATGCCACACATAATGGTTAAATTTTAGTGTAAATAATACGGAGCCTTACTTTACGGTTTGCTGAGTTAGAAAGCACCACCCTGTCGGCCAGATAGCCGCCAAGGCCGCTTACTATGTACAGTCCTTTATTTTGTTTCAGTCTCCTGTTAATTAAGTCGCTAATATGCAACGAAATCCTAAATTTATATTCTTTTGCATCAGAATTGTATGCCCCACCGTAAAAATATTGTGAAACATCTGTTAAATCTCTGATATTAGCGTTGGGAGCATTTTCAAGCGCCGCGTATTTGGCAGCCGTGTCGGGCATTACCACAATTAAGTTATCGGCCAGCGGATAAGTGTAGCTGTAGCCACTTTCATCAACGGGAATAATAAGTTCGGCTTTGTTAATTACATATGTTGCCGCAGTATCGCTAAACTCGGGCAGCGATTGAAAATCGGGCAACTCAACCTTGGTTTTAACACCACCCAAACCCTGAATATATACCCTGTAGGCAAGATAGCCACCAAATTTCATATCCTGCTCAAGCTGGGTGTTTTTATAGTTGTGTTGATAGACATTTAGCTTACGGGTAGCGCTGTTAGCGTAAAAATCGAAAAAATCGAAAGGATTTTCAGTATTGTTGGTGCTGTTGTGGTAGAACACCCTGATACGGCATTTGGTATTAGTAAGGGTAGAAACATCAAAACGCAAAATAGCGCCTTCGCCCGTTTTTTGAAAAGCACCATTATCAGCTACTACATACAAGCCTTTAAAGTAATTGTACCACGATGTGCCATCTAATAAATTAGCCGCGGTGGCATTTTGAAAAACAGACTTTGCGTTATCGTTTAACTTAATGCGCAGTTGTGGGTTTTCGGTAGTAACCAGTGTATCCTTTTTCCAGGTAAAGCCTGATGTGTTGTTTGGTATAACAGACTTTTCGCCCAGCAAGGTAGGTTTGTATTGTACGTTGTGGTTTGAGTAGTAAGTAGTAACAGTATCGGCCAAAATGTCTTCATTAAGCTCGTACACCTTAAAGTGCTGCGCACCTTTCCATTTGCTTATATCGCCGTAGAAGGGTTTAGAGCCTGTATACTCCAGTGAAAGGATTACAGAGTCGATAACAGCAGCATCGCCAAAAGTAAAACTGGCTTTGCTTGGGGCAAACTGCGCCGCAAAGTTGGCCTGTACTTTGCCAAAAATAGGGTCGACATAGCTACCCAACAACAAGGCGGGCAGGCTGGTTCCTTTTAAAAATACAGGAAAAGAGTCTTCGCGCACAGTTTTACAACGCACATCGGCCTCGTAGGTATACATACCTAACTGGTCTTCACCGGGTATCAAATCAGAGCCAATATCAGTCTCATCAGCTTTACAAGAAAATAGTAATGCCGCTACTAATAGCAGTGCAAAAGAATAAATGGAAGGGGTTTTCATCCTTCTTATAACGTTAGATGGTGAGAGTTATTTTATATACCGGCATTACGCCATGACGGACTCGTCAACCAATACCTCATCATAGAAAGTATTGTAGGCGTCAATATATTCGCTCTCGTTTTTATAGTCAAGCATTGGTTTGCCCGATGCTTTAAGGTATTTCTTAACGTCGGCACCAATATTTTCATCGCCAATAATAATACCATCGGCGTGGTCTATAGCCAGTTTGGTAAGCGCAAAATGTGTAGGGTCTTTAGCAACCGCTACATCCTTTTCGCCAATACCTTCAAGCTTCAATTTCTTAGCAAAGTCTTTATTCAGGCTGCCTTCAAACTGGTCGTTGTAAATAGAGTACACAACTTTAGTATCGGCAAACATCGGATCGTCTTTAAACGCTTTTTTGATGTATACGGCCATCAGGGCGGTAAACCAACCGTGGCAATGGATAACATCGGGCTGCCAGCCTAGTTTTTTAACCGTTTCTAAAACACCACGGTTAAAGAAGATGCTACGCTCGTCGTTATCAGCAAACAGGTTACCATCTTTATCGGTAAGAATTGATTTACGGTTGAAATATTCTTCGTTATCGATAAAATACACCTGCATACGGGCAGCTTGTATAGAAGCTACTTTGATAATAAGGGGTTGGTCGGTATCGTTAATTATGATGTTGATGCCTGAAAGGCGGATAACTTCGTGCAATTGGTTACGGCGCTCGTTAACAACACCGTAGCGTGGCATAAAGGTGCGTATTTCGCGTCCTTTTTCTTGTATGCCTTGGGGTAATTTGCGAGATATTTTAGATATATATGTTTCGTCTAAGTACGGAGTAATTTCTTGGGATACGAATAGGACCTTTGCTTTTTTCATGTTTCTCGACTAATGTGTAAGTTAAAACCAGAATATGTACAAAGTTACGTAATATTCTAGTGAAATTCAAGTGATGTTGCAACATCAGACACTTAATTATTTGAACTTAAGTTAATTAAGCTTTTTTAAGGCTAATTTTCAGCTGTTTTTTTAAGCTTTTTGTCTGTAACGTTCTCATTCTTATTAGCAAGCTGGCCGCAGGCTGCATCAATATCTTTGCCCCTGCTGCGGCGTACGCTAATCATAATTCCGCGGTTGCGCACAAAGGCTGCAAAGGCGTTAATTTTATCGTCGTCAGCTTTTTGAAACTCGCCATCATCGATAGGGTTATACTCTATAACATTGACTTTGCAAGGTATGTGTTTACAAAAAGCAACCAGCTCTTTAGCATCTTCAATGGTATCGTTAAAGTCTTTAAAAATAATGTACTCGTAAGTAACGGCCAGCTTGGTTTTGCTGTAGTAATACTTCAACGCATCGGCCAGTGCTTCCAGCGCGTT
>CAMBQF010000117.1 GCA_945869825.1 Chitinophaga pinensis
TTGGGTACCGAGGCTGAAGTAGCATCGTCTATTATATACCTGCTTACCCCTGCCGCTTCCTTTGTTACCGGCATTACATTACGTGTAGATGGTGGCGAAAGCCTGTACCATCCGGTCTTCCCTCCACAGGATAATTCGGCAAACGAGATATACGAATAACAGCTTACATTCGTTGTGGAATTTCAGGCAGGCCTTCATCTGCCTAACATGACTATGAAAAAAACTACGTTATCGGCAATAGCAATACTGCTAAGCATGGGGGCGCTTGCGCAATTGCAGCCTACTAAACTTTCAGTATTCAGCAACGGCACCTTCTTTGAACAGAAGGAAGGCAAACTCAAATTCGACCACAACACCGCCCATGTCGATTTGCCAGGCTCTATACTACAAGGCACCTTTTGGCTTGCGGGCAATTCCGACATTAAAATAAAACAGATAGATGTGGGGGTTGATACCGTTAAGAAGGTAAAAAACGCACAATACCTCGATGATTTTTTGGCGGGAAACGAGGGTAAGGTTGTTACCCTTCGCTTTGTCCAAAACCTTATTGCAAGCCCCAACCCTACCCTCCGTACATTATCGGGCACTTTGGTTTCGTTCAACAAACAATCGGGTTTAATAAAGCTAAAAACTACCGATGGCAAAGTCATCCTAATCAATGCCGATAACTTAAACGATATTGATTTAGACGCTAATGCTAACGATACCTTTAAAGACGATACCCTAATCCGCCGCGCCAACATATACCTTGATAAACCCGTTGCTGAAGCTCCTTTTAACCAGGTAAGCATGCAAACAGGCCTGCAATGGCAACCATCATATTTCATTAAGCTGGAGAACGATAAAGATGCCCGGTTAATTATGAAGGCCACTGTTGAAAATGGCACGGAGATTAGTTATGACAAAATCGATTTAGACTTAGTTGTAGGCTCACCGCAGTTGTTCTTTGGCACCACCATCGATCCTGTTTCACATTTTTTTGCTCCTCCGCCTCCGCCGCTTAGCTACAACTGGGATTATGAAGGCGATGGAAGCGAAGACCTTAACTACCGCGGTAGCCGTTTTCGTCGGGCATTTACACGTAAAGAATTTACTATTACAGAAACTAATGTTAATGGTGCTGCTATATATTATACTCAGCCGGTAATAACAAGTGGCGCCCCTGCCATGTATGGAATGATGGATGGGCTAACCAAAATAAGTACTGGCGATGAACCAATCAGCAATACTATTTGGGATGCATCGGGTGCTTATCAGGTAGCCTTAGACATTACTGTTGATAAAGACTATTCATCAGAAGGCAAAAAATCTGCCGACCTTTATTACTACAAAGCAGGTAAAGTATCGTTACCCAAAAACACCAAAACAGTATTGCCTATATCGCAAAGCACAATAGCTTACAAGCATGTTTACGAGGCTGCCATTGGCGATATTACCAACTACGCTTATAACAAAGCAATATTAAACGATGAGGCCAAAACCGTTGATGTCTTCCACTCGCTTAAGCTTACCAACAAAACTGCTGCACCATTAACAGAGGCATCGG
Source organism: Chitinophaga pinensis (assembly GCA_945869825.1). Taxonomy (GTDB): domain Bacteria; phylum Bacteroidota; class Bacteroidia; order CAMBQF01; family CAMBQF01; genus CAMBQF01. The sequence continues at coordinate 1,547 of CAMBQF010000117.1, forward strand.
TATTTGTAGTTAATGAAAACGAAGACCCTATTGCCCAGGATAAAATCACATACACCCCAATTAACGAAGATGTCTCTATCAAGCTATCTAAAGCCATAGATGTATCAGTAAAAAGTAAAGAGAACGAAATTGGTAAAGATGAGAAAGCCCGCAAATTCAACAAAAAAACCTACGATAAGGTAATGCTGAAAGGCACTGTTGACATTATAAACTCGCTGGATAAAACAATTACCCTGACGCTTAAAAAAGCCCTGCGTGGTGAGGTTACCAAAACCGATGGCGGCACCGTTGTTAAACCCGGCAGGTTTTTAGATATTAATCCTATATCACTTATCAAATGGGACATTGACCTTAAACCCGGCGAAAAGAAAACCATAGTTTACGAATACGAAGTATACATCGCCCCATAACTTTTCAATCTACCTCTAAGAGGGGGTGCCTGAAGGGCGGGGAGTTTTTTATGGAATAATAATATAAACAGCATCATTACCTTAAATAGATATAAATAGCATGAAACGCATAATAATAATATCAGGCCTTATGGTTGCCGCTTTAGCAGCCAATGCCCAAATGAAAACAAGTAAAGTATCGGTATTTAAAAATGGTACCTTCTTTCAGAAAAAAGAGGGTAACATGAAGATTAACGACCGTGTTACGTATGTAGATGTTCCTTCTACTGCCCTATTAGGCACCTACTGGATTGCATCAGGCAAAGACTCTAAAATCCAGCAAATAGATGTCAGGCAAGACACCATCAAAAAAACAAAAAACGCGCAGTCAATAACAGATTACCTGCAAGGCAATGAGGGGAAACAAATAACTCTTCGCTACAATCAGGTAATGGATGCTTCTAAACCTGCCATGCGCACTGTTACTGGCACGCTGGTAAAGTATTTCCCCTCTACTGGTATTTTAAAGGTTAAGACTGATGGCAACAAAATGCTTATCATATCTACCTCCAACCTAAACGATGTAGAGTTTGATGCTTCAGTATCAGATAAGTTCCAGGCCGATACCATTGTGCGACGCGCTAAAATACAGTTAGAGAAAAACGTCGGCAGCAACGATTTTTCCATCGTATCAATGCAAACAGGCATCCAATGGCAACCATCATACTACATACGTTTGGCGAATGATAAAGATGCCCGTTTGGTAATGAAAGGCACTGTTGAAAATTTCTCTGAAGAAGATTTAACTGATGTTGACCTAGACCTTGTTGTGGGCGCGCCCCAAATGTTCTTCGGCACCCAGTTCGACCCCATCTCGCAAGGCTACCTTACTTCTATCATAAATACAACCTATGCCAGCGGCTATTCAGGCCTTGCAAACGATAACCGTTTTAGCAATGCACAAATGGCTACATGGGATTATGGCAATATAGCTAACGGCAACAGCATTCCTATTGCAGGCGAAGATGAATATACTGCAGATGGTGAAAAGGTATCTGACCTTTACTACTACAAAGCAGGTAAAATATCACTTAAAAAGAATACCAAAACGCTTATCCCAATTTCTCTTACCACTATACCTTATAAAGATGTTTACGAGGCTGAAATAGGCGATATTACAAACTACTACATCAACCGCACCGTTACGTACGATGAAATGCAACGTACAGATGCTTACCACTCGTTAAAATTCACCAACAAATCGGGCGCCCCTATTACCACAGCCCCGGTTTTTGTGGTAGACCAGGATGAGAAACCACTGGCTCAGGACCAGATTAAATACACCCCAGTAAACGCTGATGTATTGGTACGCCTTTCTAAAGCCATTGATGTATCAGTAAAAAGCAAAGACGAAGAGCTGAGCCGTGCCGAAAAGGTTAAAAAATACAACAAGGTTTACTACGACAAAATAACCCTTAAAGGCACTGTGGATGTTTGCAACTATTTAGATAAACCAATTACCCTAAGCGTAAAAAAAACATTGAATGGTGAGGTTACTAAGTCTGAAGGGGCTACCGTTAGCAAATCGGGCCGCTACAATTCGCTTAACCCATTCTCTACCATCAAATGGGAGGTTGAACTAAAAGCCGGTGAAAAGAAAACCATTGCCTACGAGTATGAGGTATACATCACCACCGGATATTAATATTTGCAGCTGTTTTAATTACCAAAGCCCCGAAAGGGGCTTTTTTATTTAATTAACTTTATGCTTATGAAAGCATCTGCTTTAATAGTAATAATCATAGTGTTATTTTCAGGTTGTAAGGTTGTAAAAAACAACGATGTTGCCATATGCACAAACCATAACCGCAAAATGCATAAAGGCCTTGCCCGAAATTATTATAGTAGATTTTGTAATGAAGATGATGGTAACCTTAGGAAGGTTGGCAGATGTAGTGGATGTGTAGTGCCTAGAAATCCCTTTAAAAGATATTCGTATATTAAATACTGCCCCAAATGCCAAAAAAAATGGAAGCAATGGCAAAACTCTAAAGCTAAGTACTAACAAAAAAGCCCCAACATCTGTCGGGGCTTTCTATACACTAATAGGTTATAAAATACTATTTCTCAATAAGCATATTCCACTTAGGGGCTTCAACCTTTTTAACTTTCTTGTTCTCAGTATAAGCAAAGCTGCCAGCCAATGCAAACTTACCGGGCACTACCGATGAGTCTACCTTAACTTTGTACTTAACCTTAACCTGGTTATTGGCAGGTATTTTTAGCCATATAAACTTCACCGTTTGTTTTTCAAAAACAAATACCGATCCGTTAGACTCTACCTCTGATGCTATAAAGCCATCAGGTATTACATGCTCAAGTTTACAAAAACCGCTCTCGCCTTCTTTATTTAAAGTAAGCTCAACTGTAAACTCTCCATTCACTTTAGCTTTTTCAGGGGCGTTTACCGCAATTTTTACCTTATTCATATCAATAAGGGGGCTTGGCATAAATGCACTGCCTACGGCAACAAAAGCTGATAAGCCTATAACTGCAAGTAATTTTTTCATAGGTTTCTTCTTAGTAGTTATCAAAGTAAAAGTCAATCAGCTCATAAATGCCATCCACATCAAAACCGGTTTTGCCATCAAAAAACTCATCAATAACACGCGCCACTTCTTTAGTATCTAACTTGCCGTCATTGTTGTAGTCTGCAGCTTTGTATTTAGATGGTAAGGTAACTAACGTTGGAGCAACTACGGGGTTCATATCTGTGCTGTTATCCTTACCCTGTTTTACTTTTACAGGCTCTGGTAATGATGCAGGGAAGTTTTTCAATGCATCGCGTGGTACGGCAATGGTATCATCTGCCATTTTTTGAAGCTTGCTGTCTTCTACTTTTTTACCTTGAGAGTCTACAACAGAACCTGCAGGCGTATTAGCTTCTTTATCAGCATAATCAGGTATTCCGTCTTTATCTGTATCAGTAGGGTCTGGACAACCGCGGCTATTAACTTTAACACCTGCTGGGGTGCTTGGGCAATCGTCATTAGCATCGCGCACGCCGTCACCGTCGCTGTCAATTTTTTCCATTGCTTTAAAGTCAACGTCTTTATAACGTGCTTCAGCAGGATCTTGTGGTTTTTTACCTAAACGTATCTGGAAACCGCAAATAAGGTTAGCAAAGGCATCGTTATTATCGCCGCTGCGAACAGCATCCATATCATCGGTAAGGGTAAAGAAGTAAGTACCTTGTACATACGCATCAACAAAACCTGATAGTTTATAGCGCAAGCCTAAACCAACCGGAATGGTAATAGTATTCTTTTTATAACCCGGGCTGTCAATTGCAGTTTCGTATTTATAGTCGCGGCGTATTTGTTGCGCAGTGCCCAGGTTTAATTGGGTTTGTTGCTGGTTACGCACAGTACCATCGGTCCAGTAGTAATAATCGTTGCCATCTTTATCTTTAATATCTGTCTTAGGGTCGTAGGTAGCAAACCCAACACCGCCAAACATATATGGGGCAAATTTTGATTTTTTACGAAGTAACCAATCGTTATCCCAGTAAATATTAACCCGGATATCTCCATTCATCATGGTCGATCCAAAGTTACGTGGCGTGCTGATAGCGCGCTCATTTACTGATACCTGGCCCCACATAAAGTTAGCCGAAAGACCAAAGGTTTTACCGAGACGCTGTTCAATACCCGCATTTAAACTTAAGCGGTGTGTACCAAACTGCCACACATCAGGGTTATTGTAATCGCCAAAAAAGCCAGTAACACCTGCACCAATAGTAAGTGCTGGAAATTTGTAGTAGTTAAACGTATCAGGCGCTTCAGGTTGCGTCGACTTGGTAGTTTGAGCATTTAAAGCTGCGAAACTTGCACACAATAAAAGCGTGTAGAGTTTTTTCATAAGCACAGGCAAAAATTTTCACAAATATATAGGTGTAAGCCAATAAAAAAAACCTATTCGGTACTTTTTATAAACAATATCAACAAAAAATAAGGTTTATCTAATATTACTCCAAAATCCTTAGTTACTTTCCGTCTGGTTTTCAATAGTTTAAACAATCTTAGATTACAACATTATACACTTACTAACAAATGCTTAAAAGCATAAATCAAAACAATCTATTCAACACTTTTTATTTTTGTCGGGCAAGTTCATAATATCAGCCTGCCCAAAATCTGCATAATTGTAGTAACAACAGAAAATGCAATAAACGCTCAGTGCGGATCAACTTAATATACAAACCCAAGGTAAAAAGCTAAAAGCCAAACAAATAAAAAGGTACAATAGCCAAAAAACAGCTGTACATATACCCCAAAAAGCTGTTGCATATATTTTGCCTCTTTTTATACATTTCAAACGCCTGCTTTTAGAATATTGGCATATAGCATCCGATATTAACAACGAGGGGGTCTTTTACCAAACTGAAGGTAAAGCCCAAAAAAACAGTAACTTACCAATCCAATAAAAAGACTATAAAATTTTATCCCATTGTTGGTTACGCTATCTATAATCGCATGGGGCATTATAGCACGGGAAATTTTGATTCCGAAGTGCAATAGACTTAAACGCTTTAAACAGGGTTGACAGTATTCTATTATTCTAGCCTGGACAAAAGCCGTATCTACCGAATGGGAAGGTACTTTCCTGAAAAAAACGCTCTTAAAATATTTATTTATAAATACCTTGGTACATTAAAAATGAAAAGTAAACCTAATAAGGCAAATGCAAGTTATATTTGTTGCGATATGAAGAGAGTAATGGCAATTGATTATGGGCTAAAACGTTGTGGCATTGCTGTTACAGACCCTATGCAAATTATAGCTAACGGGCTTGATACTGTTGCTACCAAAGATATTACCACCTGGCTTGAAAAGTACCTTGCATCAGAAATTGTAGAAACAATTGTTGTGGGCGAGCCTAAGCAAATGGATGGTACCCCATCTGAAATTGCAAAGCATGTAAACACATTTGCAGCAGTGCTCCACAAAAAATTTCCTAATATTAATATAGTGAGGCACGATGAGCGCTTTACATCTAAAATGGCGTTCCAAACCATGATAGACGGGGGCCTAGGCAAAAAACAGCGCAAAGACAAAGGCTTAATTGACAAGGTAAGTGCAACAATTCTGCTTCAATCGTATATGGAGTTTGCCAAAGGCAGGCTTTAATTGTAAATTTGCATTCTTATTAAAAAACGAATGATATACCCGATTGTAGCTTACGGCGATCCTGTACTTAAGAAAGTAGCCGTTGATATTACTAAAGACTATGAAGGCCTTACTGAGGTTATTGAGAATATGTGGGAAACTATGTATGCCGCCAATGGCATAGGTTTGGCAGCCCCGCAAATAGGCAAATCTATCCGCCTGTTTGTTGTAGATGCTACTGCTTTTGAAGATGATGAGCCTGAGTTGGCCGACTTTAAAAAAGTTTTTATCAATGCACGCATTATTGAAGAAGACGGCGAAAAATGGCCTTTTAACGAGGGCTGTTTAAGCATCCCAAAAATTCGCGAAGACATTAGCCGCCACGAGGAGATTGTTATTGAGTACCTTGATGAGAATTTCAAAATGCATAAAGATACCTTTAGCGGCATGGCGGCCCGTGTCATTCAGCATGAGTATGACCATATAGATGGAATATTATTTGTTGACCACCTTAGCCCGCTGCGTAAGCGCCTGTTATCGGGTAAGCTTAATGATATTACCAAAGGCAATGTAGATGTTGATTACCGCATGAAATTCCCCGTGCTTAAAAAACGCTAATGCCTAAACTGCTGCTGCTTCTTTGCCTGCTTTCATTTTCGCTGTTGGCCCAACCGCCAAAAACAGAGGATGATATATTTAGATATTACGGCCCGCCGGGTAGTTCCACCTATACTAGTTTTACTGATGCGTTTAAAGATGCAAAGAAAGGAGTAGTATTTAAGTTGAAGACAGACCAGCCAGCTCCTAAAAAGCTGGATAAACTGGCCGATATTGGTAGCCTCCAAATCATTAGCCTTTCTAACAATTACATTAGCTACCTGCCGCAAAATATTGGCAACCTCAGCAGCCTGGTTTATTTTAAGTCAGAAAATAACCCGCTTAAGGTATTACCCATTTCTATATCAGGCTGGGGCAACCTAATCTATTTTAAGCTGGCGGGTACCGAGTTGGATAGCCTTCCGCCTGATATTGGCGGGTTTAATAAGCTTAAAGAATTTGAGTGGCTGGGTAACAAAGGCGACACCATTAAACTACCTGCTGAAGTTAAGTACCTAAAAGCATTAAAATCGTTTACTATACAAAAGGTTACTTTAGACACCCTGCCTAAAACAATGGCTTTGATGGCTGATTTAAAAGAACTTAAGTTAGACAGTTGCAGCCTGAATATACTACCCGATTTTTGGGGCGAATACAAAGGAAAAGTAGTTGGTTTGGAAAAGCTTGAAGATCTATCAGTAATAGGCAACAACTTAACCTCGCTCCCCACTACCCTCTTCTATTGCCGCAACCTGCGCGTGCTCGATTTAAGTAACAATAAGTTTACCGCTATACCCGATGATATTTGCAGGCTTAAAAATCTGGAGATACTCGATGTTAGGGGCAATACCCTAACTCCCTATCAATTAGCTGTGCTTAAAGGGCTTTTGCCTAACTGCCGCATATTGTTTTAGTTAGCATCTTTAGTATTTATTTGTACATTTGCTCTTTATATTTAGTCTAAATAATGACAGATACATCGCAGACCCTCGATACATTACCACTAAACCAAAAGGCCCGTATTGTTGAGTATACTGATGATATTGTATCGCAGCACTTGTTAGAAATGGGCTGCCTTCCTGGTTACGAAATTTATGTAAATAACATAGCTCCCTTAGGAGACCCTATTTCTGTAGTTGTTTCAGGCACCATAATTAGCCTGCGTAAAAGCGACGCTGCTTGCGTTATTGTATCAATTAAAAATTAACGGTAAACATGGCAGCAAGCAATACAACAGTTAAGGTAGCATTGGCGGGTAACCCCAACAATGGCAAGTCTACGCTGTTTAATGCGCTTACCGGCCTGTTCCAAAAAACGGGTAACTTTCCTGGCGTTACGGTTGAAAAGAAAGTAGGCTCTACCCGCGTATTTAGCCACGAAAAGCAACGAACCCTTACTGTAGAAATTACTGACCTACCCGGAATTTATAGCCTGTACCCAAAATCGCTTGATGAAAATGAAGCATTTAAAGTACTGTGCGACCCCGAGAATCCTGACCATCCGGATTTAATTGTTGTAGTTGCCGATGCCTCTAACCTGCGCCGTAGCTTGTTGTTATGCACGCAGATTATTGACCTGCGCATGCCGGTTATTTTGGCGCTTAACATGATTGATTTTGCCCAAAAGCAGGGGATTGTTATTGATAAAGATGAACTAGCCGATAAATTAGGCATTGAAGTTTTTGAGGTTAACGCCCGCGAAGGCAAAGGCGTTGATGAGCTTAAAAAACAACTTACCCGCACCGCTTTATATCCCAAAACCGATTTCTTATCCTTTAGCAAATACGCACCCGACTTATTGGTTGAGGTACAAAAGCAGGTAACCTGCAACTCGCCCTACTCTGCGTTTCAGGTTGTTAAACATATCGATTTAATTCCCTATTTCCAGCACAGGCCCGATGTACAAGGCCGCATCCGTAAACTAATAGACCTGCATAAACCGCAGATTAAAGATATTATACTGGCCGAAACACTGGAGCGCTATGATAAGATAGACGCCTTGGTTAGCAACCTGCAAAGCGTAACCGATGTTGAACAACCCAAAGTAAGTATTACCCAGCGCATAGATAATGTGCTTACCCATAAATTCTGGGGCTTTATTATATTCGCCGCTGTTATGCTTACGGTATTCCAGTCCATCT
>CAMBQF010000118.1 GCA_945869825.1 Chitinophaga pinensis
GACCTGATGGACCAATTGCCTATGGCACTTGTTCCGCTTGAAAAAAGTATGGAGACTACCCGTCTGGCACCGATGTATGAGGAGGAATTGCAAAAGCGCAAGCTGGATACACTCAACCTGCTGTATGTAGCCATGACAAGGCCCGAGGAGCGCCTGTATGTATTCTCTACCCTACCCGGCCGCAACGGCACCATTGCCGATTTTTACAAAAGCTTTTTTATAGAACAGGGTTTGTGGGTTGAAGGCCAAATGGTATACGCTACCGACAGCCCCGTTGGCCCGCCTGTGGTTAAACCCGCCAAGCATAGCCCAACCACTAAGCTAAACAGGGTACTATCTAACAACTGGGACGAGAAAATACTTATATCAACCGATGCCAAAAAGGTTTGGGATGTGGAAGAAAAACCGCAAACAGCCTATGGCCGCATTGTACACCAGATACTGGCCTGGATAACCGTACCCGCCGATGCCCCCAAAGCTTTGCAGCGTGCTATTGAGCAAGGGCTTATTAGTACCGATGAATTACCTGAGGTGGCAAGCCGCGTAAACAGTGTTATTACCAATGCCGAATATGCTGTGTTGTTTGATGAAAATGCCAAGGTTTGGGCCGAGCGCGAGATATTATTACCCAACGGCAACACCTACCGCCCCGACCGTGTGGTGCTTTACACCAACAAACTGATAATAGCCGATTATAAAACAGGCCTGCCTGCCAACAGCCACCAGCGCCAGGTTGCAGAATACGCCGACATACTAGGCCAAATGGGCTACACCAATATTGAAACGAAGTTGATTTATTTATAATGCACCTCATCTTCGCAACCAACAACGCACATAAACTACACGAGGTAAATATTTTACAGATATCTATTAATTTCTTATCTTTGTATGTGTACTTATGAAAGTATTATTAGACATAAAAGATAGCAAAGCCGCATTTGTAATGGAGTTGCTTAAGAGCCTCGATTTTGTTAAGGCTGAACAACTAAGCCCACAAAATGCCAAATTTTTAAAAGAGCTAAAAGGCTCTATTAAAGAAGTTAACCTTGCCAAACAAGGTAAGATTAAACTACAATCTGCCGACGATTTTTTGAATGAACTTTAGTATTGAAGTTACATCCTATTTTAAAGGCCAATCTAAAAGGCTCATAAAAAAATACCCCTCTTTAAAAAAAGAGCTTTCTGAATTAATTACCCTGCTCAAATCAGACCCTAAACAAGGGGTTTCAATTGGCAACAACTGTTACAAAGTAAGAATAGCCATTGCCTCAAAAGGTAAAGGAAAATCGGGCGGCGCAAGGGTTATAACTAATCTTCAAATAATCAATAAAAAGGTTTTCCTTATTTCTATTTATGATAAGTCTGAGCAGAACAATATCAGTGATAAGCAATTAGCGGAATTTTTAAAATTTATAGTTGATGAATAATCTCATCTTCGCAACCAACAACGCACATAAACTGCACGAGGCTAAAGCTGCCTTGGGCGATAGCATAAACATCCTCTCGTTAGCCGATGTAAACTTTACCGGCGAACCGGAAGAAACCGAGCGCACCATAGAGGGCAATGCCCTGCTTAAAGCCCGCTACTTATATGAGCAAACAGGCCAAAATTGCTTTGCCGATGATACAGGATTGGAAGTAGATGCCCTAAATGGCGACCCGGGTGTTGATACCGCCTACTACGCCGGCCTGCCGCGTGATGATAAACGCAACGTTGCTTTGTTGCTTGAAAACCTGGAAGGCAACACCAACCGTAATGCCCGTTTTAAAACCGTTATTGCCTTAATTGTAGACGGAAAAGAAACGCTGTTTGAGGGAATTGTAAACGGCATTATAGCAAACACACAAACAGGAGAAAACGGCTTTGGCTACGACCCTGTTTTTATCCCCGAAGGGCTACCAACCACCTTTGCCCAAATGGAGCTTACAGAAAAGAATAAATACAGCCACAGGGCCCGTGCGTTGGCTAAAATGGTGAAATATCTAAAATCTAACAGTTGACATCTGACAGAAATTAAACTGTTAGATGTCAGGTTTCAGATTTCAGTTGAAAGATAATTAAGCCTTAGCCTCTGTATCATCCTTTCCCGGGAAGTACTTAATCCACAATGCCCAGATAACGAATATAAGAAAGTAAACCGCAAATTTAAAAAGGTAGTGGTGTTCAAAGTGTAACGATTCTACCCTGTCGCGCGCACCAACGGTTAGTAGCACCATACGGCCAATGTTTAGCAGTTCTATTAACAGGCAGCCAACTGGTATAACCCACCATTTCGATTTTTTATCGCCAGGGTAAGCAAAAATCAATGCAGAGAAGATAACCATCAACTCAAAGGCCAAACATATATGGCCAATAAATAACGAGTGTTTGGCACCTTTTATCCAAACAATATCGTAGGTGTGCAACACCTCGTAGTTAAAAAGCTTTAACACCAGCACAGTGCCGCCCATTACAAACTTTAGCAGTATGTGGTAAATAAAGTTCCAAATGGTGGGTAAATAGGGGAGTTCATAAACCAAAAAAGTATCTATAAGCATAAATGGCAAATAGATAGCTGCAAAAAGAAATATGAACTTATTTATCTCCTTAAATGATTTCATCAGCACAATGTTAAAAACCGCCCAAATATAACCTTTTACCATTACGTTAAAAGCGTAATTTTGTATTTAATGGAAAAAATGCGCATTGGCATAATCTTCGGCGGAAGCTCTAAAGAACGTGAAATATCGTTTGCAGGAGGCCGCACTGTATATGATAACCTTAACAAATCGCTGTTTGAGGCAATACCCTTATTTGTAGACAGTTTTGGCAATTTTATTTTGCTAAACTGGCAGTTTATTTACAAAGGCTCCATCCGCGATTTTTACCCTCCGGTATCAACAATCCGCAACCGTACTGAGGTGTTAAGTGCCGAAGAAAAAGAACTTTTTCAGCGCTTTCAGGTGTATGCCGAAAATTTGGAAAACCTGACCGAAGCCGAGAAAAACGAAATATTTACTACCCTGGGCCGTAAGGTGGAAATAACCGAACTGCCACAGCTAATGGATTTTGCCTTTTTATGCCTGCATGGCCCCAATGGCGAAGATGGCCGTTTGCAAGGCCTGCTTGAATATTTGAATGTTCCCTACTCAGGCTCGGGCATATTACCCTCGGCTATTGGTATAAACAAAATTGTTCAACGCAAGCTGATGGTAAACGCGGGCTTTAGCAGCCCCAAGTATGTTATTGTTAGCAATGATGATTGGTTTGGGCAAAACACCGCACAGGCGTTGTTTGATAAAGCCAAACAAACCGTAGGGTTGCCAATGGTTGTAAAATCGGCTACACAGGGCTCATCAATTGGTGTCACCATTTTGCATGATGATAGCCTTGATGCCTTTACCAAAGCAGTAAACAAAAGCTTTTTCGCGCTTAATGTAACTGCTGCCGATTGGTGCGAGCTAAGCCGCGATGGCAAGATAGACTGGTGCAAACGTACGGGTGACATTCGCGAAGGCATTGGCCTTCCTGCCCATGTTGCAGGCGAGGTTATTTACCACCCGGCCAAGCTGTTTACCAAGCTTGAAAGTGAGTTTGCCTCAGGTGCTGACAATGTGTTTATTGACGCTATTGATGGCGAAGCCGAAATTATTATTGAAGGCTTTATTGCAGGCAAAGAATTCTCGTGCATTGTGGTAGAAAATACCGATGGAACACCCGTTGCCCTACCTCCTACCGAGATACGCAAAGGCGGCGAGTTGTTCGACTACCGCAGCAAATACCTGCCGGGCTTATCGCGTAAGATTACGCCGATAGACCTGCCCGCTGAACAGATACAAAAAATTGGTGCCGAGTGCGAGCGTATGTACAAAGAGCTTCAATTCTCGGTATATGCACGTATTGATGGTTTTATAAATGATAAAGGCGATGTTTTCTTAAACGACCCGAACACCACTTCGGGTATGATGCCATCGTCGTTCTTCTTCCATCAGGCAGCTGAAATTGGCTTAAACCCATCGCAGTTCCTAACGTTTATCATCCGCACATCGTTACACCAACGGGTGCGCGATATGAAGTTTAACGGCAAAGCCGATGGCTTGCTGGCTGCGCTTGATTTGGCAATTGAAAAAAATGCCCAATCGGCAGAGGAGAAAATTAAAATAGCGGTGATACTGGGTGGGTATTCATCAGAGCGACACATATCAGTAGAAAGCGGCCGTAATATTTACGAGAAGTTATCATCATCAACCAAATACAGCCCTATACCTGTGTTTTTAACCGGCAGTAATGATGAGCACATAATGTACACTATACCGGTAAATATATTGCTAAAAGACAATGCCGACGATATTAAGGAGAAGATAGAGCATTACCACATACACCCCGAGGTGCAACGTATTATGGAAAAATGCAAAGCCATTACCCAAAAATATACAGGCAGTGCTGGCATGCAACCTCCGCAACGCATTGATTATACCGATTTGGCTAAGCTGATTGATGGCGTATTTATAGCCCTGCATGGCCGCCCCGGCGAAGATGGGCAGCTGCAAGTGCAACTGGAGAAAGTTGGCTTGCCTTACAATGGCTCAGGGCAGGAATCTTCATCAATAACCATTGATAAGTTTAAAACCAACAAAATACTGCGCGACAATGGCTTTAACGTTGCCGGGCACCGTTTGGTGTTTGAAGATGAGTGGGTTAACAACAACGAAGCCATAATAGCCGAAATTGAAAATGGCCTGGGCTACCCGCTTATTGCCAAGCCTAACGATGATGGTTGTTCATCAGCAGTAAAAAAGATTAAAACCCGCGAAGAGCTGGAGGCCTATGCCGTTCTGGCTTTCCGTAAGGTAGATACGTTAGACCCTGCCGCATCGGCAGTGCTGAACATCAAGCCCAAAGAAGAATTCCCTGCTAAAAATTATTTTTTGGTTGAGACGTTAATAAGCCGCAACGGCGCCAAGCACTTTTTAGAGATTACCGGTGGCATGCTAACCCGCTTTGACGATAAAGGCGAGGTGGTGTATGAGGTTTTTGAAGCATCGGAAGCCTTGGCAGAAGGGGAGGTACTATCGCTGGAAGAGAAGTTTTTGGCCGGCGAGGGGCAAAACATTACCCCCGCCCGCTACAGCCCAACCCCCACCATCAGCCAGAAAATATCTGACGCGGTAAAGGTAGAACTGGAGCGCGCCGCTAAGGTTTTAAAGGTGCAGGGCTATTGCCGTATAGACGCTTTTGTAAGGGTATTTGATAATGATGAGCCCGAAGTAATTTTTATTGAAGTAAATTCGTTGCCGGGTATGACACCCGCTACGGCTATTTTTCACCAAACGGCCATAAACGGTTACAAACCTTACGAGTTTATTGATAAAGTATTAGAATTTGGCTTTTTGCAACAAAAACGCCGCGAAAACGCTATAAAAGGCCAACACGCATAAAATGAATTTTATCAGCTTTATACGCACAAAACTATTTTGGCAGCACATTTTTCTTGCTACCTCTAGTGTTGTATTGTTTTCGTGGTTGGCCCTGTGGGGCTTAAAGCTGTATACCAGCCCCGGCGATAAAATTAAAGTGCCCGATTTTAGGGGGCTTAAGGTGGAAGATGTATCGAACTTTGCCTCTAAGGAGGGCGTAGACTATATGGTTATCGACTCTATATTTGACCCTAAAGGGCAAAAAGGCATTGTTATAGGGCAAGATCCTATGCCAAACGCTACTGCCAAAGAGGGGCGCACGATTTACCTAACGGTTACCTCTACCCGCCCGCAAATGGTTAAAATGCCTAACCTGCTTGACCAATCGTTAAAAGCAGCAGCGGCTACGCTTGAGACCTATGGCCTTAAACTGGAAGGGGTAAGCTATGCTGAAGGGTTGCCCGTGGTATTGGGCATGAAATACAATGGCAGCAGCATAAAACCCGGCACTATGATAGAGAAAGGCTCTAAAATAAGGATTGTGGTAGGCAAAGGCATTATTAGTGATGGCATTATCCCTAACCTGGTGGGCTTAACAAGAGATGAAGCAATTAACCTGCTATCGTCTAAAGGCTTTGCCCTGGGTGTGGTGCAATACGAGGGCGACTTTAATACAGGTACCGATAGCGCTGCGGCTTTTGTATTCCGCCAAAGCCCTGTTGCCAATGATAGTACTAAAATTAAGAACGGGGCGTTTATAGATATATTTTTGCGGAAAGAAACATTAGCTCCAACCGAACCTGATTCATCAACAATAACGAATGAAGAACGACAAGTACCAAGCTTTGACGACTAGGAACCTATTATTGGTATTGTTGCTGTTGCCCCTGTTTGCGGTAGCACAGCCGCAGCTTTTCCCCTTGCGCGAAAATCCTTTTCTGGTAAAATATAAAGCCCCTGCCAATAAGCAGGCTAAAGCCCTTGGCGATAGTATTATTGATTTACCGTTTTTAGAAGATTTCTCAGGCGGCCAATATGGATACCCTGATGGTACGCTGTTTGCCGACTCTAACGTATTTGTTAACCCCGACTTTTGCATAGGCCCACCAACAGTAGGCTGTGCTACATTTGATGGGCTAAACGCCAAAGGTATTGCTTATGGACCCTACCCGTTAACAGGCGAAAGCGACTTTTTAACATCGCGCCCTATTGACTTAGATAGCGTTACCGCTGCCGACTCGCTATACTTTAGCTTTACCTATCAGCCACAGGGCCGTGGCGAGGCTCCCGAACAAACAGATCTGTTCAGTCTTTGGTTTTATAACAACACCACTGCTTTATGGGTTAAAGTCTGGGAGACAGAAGCCGCTCCGCTTGATACCTTTAAGCTGGTGATGATTCCAATTACAGACCCTGCCTATTACAACAATAACTTTAAGTTCCAGTTCCGCCGCTCGGCAGCACTGTATGGCATGTTCGACCAATGGCATGTTGACTATATCTACCTGAATAAAAACCGAACCAAAAACGATACTACTTTTAACGATGTAGGCTTTGTATACAAAGCCCCAAGCATGTTGCGCAATTACCAGCAAATGCCATTTAACCAGTATATAAGCAGCGAGTATTTTGGTAAAATACGGTTAACCCAAACCAATATTGCCGATAGCGCTGTAGATTGTACCTACCGCTACTACAGTACAAACTACAACGTTGGTACATGCGACGAAACCCTAACAAGCGCGCAAGCCCCGTTAGAGCCTGTATATACCAATGGTTATAATCCTGATGCGGTACAAACATTCCCTACGCTGGTAAACTGTGGCTTTCCTGAGCCTATGACCCAAGATACCGTTTACTCTATTACCCATGTATTCCGCGATACCTCTACCCCATTTGTAGATATAGAAACCCGCAACGATACACTGGTGTTTAACCAGGTGTTTTCTGATTACTACGCATACGATGATGGTACCGCCGAAGCAGGCTTTGTCCTTTCAGCACCCGGTGGTGGCTCGTGTGCGGCACGTTACCAGCTAAACTTTCCTGATACGTTAAGGGGTGTGCATTTTTATTTTGTAAGAGATGGCATACAGGATGTTTCGGGTCGTGAGTTTTACCTGCGTGTTTGGGGCCCAAGCTCATCTAACCCCGATTTGCCCGGCGATGTATTGTATGAAAAACGTGGCTTGTTCCCACAATATGCCGACTCGCTAAACGAGTTTGTTACCTACACTGTAGATAGCGTTTTTCAGCTGCCTGTAGGTAACTTTTTTGTAGGCTGGTACCAGGCCGACCAATACAGTATTAACATTGGTTACGATAAAAACACCGTGCATAACGACCGCCTGTATTATAAGGTAACAACCAACAACTGGGCACAGGCATCTGATGTGGGTTCGTTAATGATGCGCCCCGTAGTTGGCGACAATGTTATTAACCCACTGGGCATAAACGAGCCCGTGCAGACACGTAACGTAAGCAATATAATATTATACCCCAACCCTGCTAACGACCGTGTATTTATAGGCAATGCTACCGATTTTGGCAACAAGCCCGTAACCTATTCAATATTCAATATACAAGGCCTGCTTATAGAAAGCGGCAAATTAACTAACGCCCAAATAGACATATCAGCAATGAGTAACGGATTATATTTTGTGCGTTTTGACGGGCATAACACCAGCGCTACGCGCAAGCTAATAATAACCCGCTAATGGTATTTAGCGACGAAGAATTGGATGCCCTTTTGCCGGAAGGCGAGGGTGACCCGGAAGGTGAGTTTTTTGAACATTTCCGCATTACGGTAGATAAAGGGCAAGACCTGCTCCGTATTGATAAATTCCTGCACAACAGGATGGAAAAAACATCGCGCACAAAGCTGCAAGCCGCTGCCGATGTGGGCAATATTCTGGTAAACGATAAAGCAGTAAAATCTAACTACCGTATAAAGCCGTACGATGTTATTAGCATTGTGCTGCCCCACCCACCACGCATTATAGAGCTTAAGGGCGAAAACATCCCCCTTGATATTGTGTATGAAGATGATGATGTGGTGGTAATAAATAAGCAGGCCGGTTTGGTAGTACACCCCGGCTATGGTAACTATACCGGTACGCTGGTAAACGCCCTGCTATACCATTTTGAAAATATGCCCAGCCAACCCGGCGATGTGCGCCCGGGATTGGTACACCGCCTTGATAAAAACACCAGCGGCATTATGTTGATGGCAAAGAACGAATACGCGCTGGCATTTTTAGCTAAGCAGTTTTTTAACCGTACCACCAAACGCACCTACCAGGCTGTTGTGTGGGGCGATATGAAAGAAGACAAAGGCACTATTATAGGCAATATAGGCCGCGACCTCCGCGACCGTAAAATAATGGCTGTTTTTCCTGAAGGGAGTGAGATGGGCAAGCATGCCGTTACCCACTACACCGTGTTGCAACGCTTTGGCTATGTAACATTGGTAGAGTGCCGCTTGGAAACAGGCCGCACCCACCAGATACGTGCCCACATGAAGCATATAGGCCACCCGCTGTTTAACGACGACACCTATGGTGGCGACAAGATACTAAAGGGTACCACCTTTACTAAATACAAGCACTTTGTAGAGAATTGCTTCGCTATTTGCCCACGCCATGCGCTGCATGCTAAATCGCTGGGGTTTGTGCACCCAACAACCGGCAAAGAACTATTTTTTGACAGCGAGCTACCCGCAGATATGCAGGCCCTGCTAAACAAATGGACGGTGTATGGCAATGCCGTAAACCTGAAAGGCGATAGCGCTGAAGAGGAGGAGGATTAAAAAAGGGCAGGAGAAACTCCCGCCCTTTCATTTTTATATCTTTATCTATTAATTCTATTTATCTGTAGCCAGCATTACGTAGCCATTGTACTTGGCACCATTAAAATCGAGAACGTAGTAGTAAATACCATCTGAAGCTACACTGCCGTCAGATTTAATTTTACCATTCCAGCAGGTGTTATCGGCATCGGTTTCAAACACCTTGCGGCCCCAACGATTCCAAATTGTCATAGTATAACATTCTTCAAAACCGGGCAGGATGTTCGGCTTAAAGCACTCGTTAAGCGCATCGCCGTTAGGAGTAAATATGTTTGACACTGGCAGGGTAAAAAACTGGCCTGTTGGGGGTAATAAATCGTTATACACCAATGTATCGCTGCAACCACCGTTAGGGTCTATCAGGTACACGGTAACGCTGGTAGTATCGCCAAAGTTAAAGTTGCGCACCACCAGTGGGCCTGTTGCAGATGTAGAGTCGAAGGTAAACACCCATGTAACATCGTAGCTTGATGTATCAAGCGTTGG
>CAMBQF010000119.1 GCA_945869825.1 Chitinophaga pinensis
CTTTAGACCAATTGTGCCCCTTAACTTATGGACCCGATGTATTTATCGCCCGTGCAGCGCTCATGGGTGTTAACGATAGCTTGTATGAAGTATACAGTGTTTATGAAAGCGATTCCCGCCATGGTCGGTGTTTAAGTGCAACGTCACCGGCCATTAAACTAGTATCTTAAAATCCCTCTTTCCCCTTACACACCCCGCCATCGCTTCGCTTGGCACCCCTCTCAAGAGGGGATGTTGAAAAAACACTACTTGACAAGCGGTATAAATAGTTGTATATTTGTATTTTTTTGAGATAAACTAAACCAAAATACTGGGGGATGAAGTCCTCCCTCCAAAGGGAGACAGCTTGCGCATATTATTTTTAAAAACTACTTGCCAATGAAAAGACCATTTAACCCGCCTACGGTTAAGCACGATATTAGCGTTCGTCCGCGGATGGTGCCTGATGAGAACGGAAACCTTGTAGAAAAAGGATGTATTGTAAACATTAGCGGCCCGGGGTTGCCGGGGATTCACTATCCGTATGAAGATGTTAGTCTGCCAAGCATATTGCAGCTACAAAACCTAAACGATTTGTTTGCTATGGAGCCGGAAGCGCCCGTAAAGCTTTGGGGCGACTACTGGCAAAGCGGCCAGCTATGTTTACTGACGGGCGATATGGGTGTGGGGAAGAGTACGCTGGCTATTAGGTTGGGGAAAAGCTTGAGCCTCACCCCCGGCCCCTCTCCAAAGGAGAGGGGGGAAAATCCCCCATCCGCACTTGCCAGTGCGGATACCCCCTTTGGAAAGGGGGACCTTGAAATGACACACCCCGTCACGCCGTTGGCGTGCCACCCCTCTGTAGAGGGGATAAAAAGGAAAGTATTGTTTATTGGGTTTGAGTTGGGTGCGGCGGATATGCGGTTGCGGTATGGCGATGGGGAAGTGTCGGGGAATTTTGTGTATGCTAACCTGAATGCGGATGCGTTTGGGGAGGGCAGAGCGAATGTGGGTGAAAGGCTGGTAAAATCGCTTGACAAGATGGTGGAGGAAACAGAAGCGCAGGTTTTAATAATAGACCAGCCCGACCGTATGTATTTGCAGCCTGCAATGTGGAACTACTTTATGCTGAAACTAAATGAGCTTAAGGTGCTTAAAGGTTTATCGATACTCCTAACCCTAAACAACAAGCCGCGTAACCTGAGCAAAGCCCCTACAATTAGTAGTATGTACAAAAGCAACCTGCTTGCCCCACATGCGGATAGTATTGTATGCATAGCGAACCATTGCAGGGCAGAGGGTAAACGATACTTAAAGCAACTAAAAAACACCAGCGGCCCATTGGTGCAAAATACCCTACCGGAAGTGCTTGAAATTGGGTTGCAAAACAATGAAATTTATTTACAACCCTGCGGTGTTGAGCGAGAGGAGAAAGTGCTGCTACCCACAGCTACGGAGCGACGAAACCGTCGGATGATAGAGGCGGAGGAAATGCGTAAGCAAGGGATGGGTTTTAGGGAGATTGCGGAGCGAATGGAGTTGCCGGAAAGGACGGTGAGGAGTTGGGTATCGTTTATAGGTGCTAGGGACGAGGTGCTAGGTGCTAGCGAAAATAATGCAAACGGCTCCCCTCCTGCCAAGGAGGGGAATGAATCCCGACACCAGAAGTCGTCGGGAGAAAGGGGTGGTGGCTTCGGGTTACTGCAACCGAAACATGTGGCCACCCCCTCCCTCACGCTCCCGATAGCAATCGGGACGTGAGTACTCTCCCTTGGCAGGGGGAGAGCCTTATATAAAACCGACTACTAACTACTATCAACAAATTACTACCTTTGCGCTTTAAAACGATGCATTAGTTATGGCTCAGTTTAATTTGACAATGCCCAAAATGGGCGAAAGTGTGCACGAGGCGACTATTATTAAATGGTTGAAGAATGAAGGCGACAGCATTGAGCTGGATGAGCCTGTGTTGGAGATTGCTACTGATAAGGTAGACTCTGAAATACCATCGCCCGTGGCCGGAATTTTGGGTAAAAAGCTGTTTAACGATGGCGATGTGATACAGGTAGGCTCGACCATTGCAGTGATTAATACCGCCGGCGAAGGTGGTGCTGTGGCCGAAGTGGCTGCTGCCCCTGCTGTTGCCGCTGTAGAGGCTACCGTTAGCACGGCGGCTGAAGTGGCTTCCCCTGCCGTAGTGGCCGAGGTGGGCGACTCGCCAAGCGGACGTTTTTACTCGCCGCTGGTAAAAAGCATTGCCAAGCAAGAGAATATTGGGATAGACGAGCTGGAAGGCATTGCCGGAACGGGCAAAGATGGCCGTGTAACCAAAGACGATATTATGGCTTACCTGCCTAACCGTGGTAAAAACGGTGCCCCGGCAGCTATTCCACAAGTGCAACCACAGCCGCAAAGCAAACCACAGGCGCAGCCTGCGGTGCAGATACAGGCCCCGGCAGTATCGCTACAAGGCGGAGACGAGATTATTGAGATGGACCGCATGGGCAAGCTTATTGCCGAGCATATGGTGATGAGCAAGCACGTTTCGCCACACGTTACATCGTTTGTAGAGGCCGACGTGACCAACATTGTTATGTGGCGCGATAGGATTAAAAAGGAGTTTGAAAAACGCGAAGGCGAGAAAATAACCTTTACCCCTATTTTTATTGAGGCGGTTTGCAAGGCTATTAAAGACTTCCCGATGATTAACATATCGGTTGATGGTACTAACATCATCATTCGCAAAAACATAAACATTGGTATGGCTACGGCCCTGCCTAATGGTAACCTTATTGTGCCGGTTATTAAAAATGTTGACCGTATGAACCTGGTGGGCATTACCAAAGCCGTTAACGATTTGGCTAACCGTGCGCGTAACAACAAGCTTACGCCTGATGATATTTCGGGTGGAACTTACACACTGACTAACGTAGGCAGCTTTGGCAATGTAATGGGTACGCCTATTATAAACCAACCTCAGGTGGCCATTATGGCTGTAGGTGCGGTGCGCAAAAAGCCTGCGGTGATTGAAACCCCTACGGGCGATGCTATTGCTATTCGCCACATGATGTTCCTATCGCACAGCTACGACCACCGCGTGGTAAACGGTGCGCTTGGCGGGCAGTTTGTACGCCGCGTAGCCGATTACCTGGAGCAGTTTGATTTTAACAGGGAGTTTTAGTTTTAACTGACAACTAACATCTTACAGCTTAAAATTTACTGTTAGATGTCAGATTTAAACTGTCAGATTATATGATTTGCATAAAAGGATAAAACCACTATCTTTGCACGCTAATTTTAAACCTTAATATGGCTAAGAAGACTGTAAAGGAAGACGAAGGCTCAATAGATGTAGCTAAACAACTGGGCAACGCCGAGCAATTTTTTGAGAAAAACAAAATGGCTATTGCCATTATTGTTGGTGCTGTTGTTGTTATTGTAGGCGGATTTTTTGCTTATACAAAACTATATGCAGCCCCTCGCGAAGAGCAGGCCCAGAGCGAAATGTTCCAGGCTCAATATTACCTTGAGAAAGACTCTTTTAACCTGGCCCTTAACGGCGACAGCGTTAGCAAAGGCTTTTTAACCATTATTGATGAGTATAGCGGAACCGATGCTGCTAACCTGGCTAAACATTGTGCAGGCATTTGCTACTTAAACCTTGGCAAATTTGACGATGCCCTTGCCCAGCTAGACGATTACAGCAATAGCGGCGACTTATTTGTTGATGCCCAAAACATTGGTCTGCAAGGCGATGCCCACATGGAAAAGGGTGATGTTGACGAGGCTATTGAACTATACAAAAAAGCTGCTGACAAAAGCGACAACGACTTTACCGCGCCTATCTTTTTAATGAAAGCTGCTGGTGCGTTGGAAGATAAAAAAGACTACAAAGGTGCCCTTGAGCTTTACGAGCGTCTACGCGACAACTACTCGCTAAGCCGCGAAGGCCAAGAGATTGAGAAACACATTAGCCGCGCTAAAATACTAGCCGGCGTTTAATACTCGGTTGTAAGCCGGATTGAAAAATCCCTTCTGAGTAGCTCAGAGGGGATTTTTTGTTAAATAACCAACAAATTGTAAGGTAGCCGACAAATTCAAAATTTTGACGTGGGTACTTTTGTATCAAATAATATTGGTATGAAACATTTTATGACGACTTTGCTTTTTATTGCCTTTGGTTTAAGCCTTGCTTTCGGACAGCAGGCCCTACGTCAAAAGCATTTTAACCTTGATAAAAACCTTGCTATAAGCGGATACGACCCTGTAAGCTATTTTATAGGCACACCACGTAAAGGCTCAGCAACCTATGCTTATACTTTTGAGGGTATTACATACCATTTCTACAACTCTCAAAACCTAAGCATATTTAAGAACTACCCTGCTAAATACGAACCACAGTATGGTGGTTGGTGTGCCTATGCCATGGGAAATACCGGCGAAAAAGTATCCGTTGACCCTGAAACCTATAAAATTATTGACAACAAGCTTTACCTATTCTACAATAAGTATTTTACCAACACATTGACCCTGTGGAATAAGGATGAGAAATCCTTAAAAGTAAAGGCCAACGCCAACTGGATTAAGCTATTTAAATAATTTATGAATACCCCTACAACGTTAGATAACACCTTTTTAAAGCAGCTAATCGGCAATGTATTTGCTGAGTTGAAAAACGCCCTAATTGAACTCCCCGAAGGTCTTTATAATAAGCCATGCCCATTACTTTCAAACGCCACAATTGGACAACATACAAGGCATATAATTGAACTTTTTCAATGTCTTGAAAATGGTTATGAAACAGGATTAGTTAACTACGAAAAAAGAAAGAGAAATCAACAAATTGAGCTTGATAGCACATTGGCCATTGCTCTTCTTAATACTATAATTGATAGTCTTGATAAAGAGAATGTAGACTTAATCCTGCAAGCATCGTTTGGTGATAGTTCTGCGGAAATAAATATAAACAGCAACTACTACCGCGAGGTTACTTATAACCTTGAACACACCATTCACCATATGGCGCTTATTAGGGTGGGTATTAAAGCCTTTACCAATATAGCATTGCCTGACAGTTTTGGTGTGGCTCCCTCAACAATTCAGTACCGCAAAGCATGTGTACAGTAACCTTTTTACCCGCAGGCAACACCATTTACCTAACCTCTAACCGCGACGAAGCGGCAGCCAGAAAAACAGCAAATACACCAAAAGTAGTAGCTTTTAGCTCGGGCAATATGCTTTTTCCTAAAGATAACGAAGCAGGTGGAACATGGATGGCCGCTCATGAAAATGGCAATGCCATGGTTCTGCTAAACGGGGCTTTTATTAAACACCACCACAACCCACCCTACCGCAAAAGCCGAGGTATTATTTTTTTAGAAGTATTTAATCATAATAGCCCTATTGAAGCCTATAGGCATATTGATTTAATAGGTATTGAACCATTTACTCTGATTATTTGGCAAGGTAAACAACTTTGGGAGTGTCGCTGGGACCAAACAGCCAAACACGTAACCCCTATACATGCTAATGAACCTAAAATTTGGTCATCGGTTACGCTGTACGATGAAGCAGTGCGCACCAAACGAGAGATTTGGTTTTATAAATGGCTTAGTATGCAAACACAAATAACTGCCGATGCTATATGCCAGTTCCATGAATTTGGAGGTGATGGCGACAGTTCCACAAACTTAAAAATGAATCGCGATGGCATACTACTTACCTTAAGCACTACTAGTATTACCATTAATAATACCAAGGCTATAATGCATTACAAAGACATGCAAAACGGGGCAATAACAATTGCTAAACTCCCAATAAATAAATCAATCTAATGGGTATTTTCCACCACCCATTTTTTATTCGCCTAAAGCATTGGGAGTATTGGAACAGGACAATTGTTTATGCTCCACTTTATCCATTATGGGTTTGGTTTAGCCTGCGCGCACGTTCATTCTTCTTTCTGTCGGCAGCCAATCCTAACATACGCAATGGGGGCTTTATTATGGAAAGCAAAAAAGAGATTTACGACCAGCTTCCAACATCATTTTACCCAACAACGCTTTACTTTAGGGCAAACACGCCTAACAACATTGTTTTACAGCAACTTGGCCAAAGCAATATTACTTATCCTCTTATTGCAAAACCCGACCATGGGGAGCGGGGAAGGGCAGTTAAAAAAATACATACCCAGCTTGAATTGCTTGATTATATTGAAAGGATGCCATTGAGCTACCTGTTGCAGGAATTTATACCTTACCCAAACGAGGTTGGCATATTTTACTACCGTATGCCCGGAGGTGCAAAGGGGCACATATCGGGCATTGTAAATAAATTCCCGGTAACTGTTGTTGGTAACGGAAAAGAAACCGTAAAACAACTGGCCTGGCAAAATGAGCGCTACCTGCTACAGTGGAAACATATTAAGCAACTAGACTTTAACCTACTTAATAGTATACCTGCAATTGGGGAAGCTATTGTACTAGTTCCTTATGGCAATCATTCTCGCGGATGTTTATTTACTGATGAATCTGCTAAAATTACCGTATCCCTTACCGAAACTATTAACACTATTTGCTCATCCATTCCTGAGTTTTATTATGGGCGCCTTGATATTCGTTTTAATACTTGGCAAGAGCTTGAGCAAGGCCAAAACTTTAGTATTATTGAGGTAAACGGCAGTGGTAGCGAACCAACCCATATTTATGACCCAGCACATTCTATATTTTTTGCGTGGAAAGAAATTGCCCGCCACTGGAATATTCTGCATAAAATTGCCAAGGCCAACAATAAGCGTGGGGTACCCTATATGACCATAATGCAGGGCCGCGCCGATTTGTTGGAGTTTTGGGCTATAGATGCTACTTTGGCAAAACAAACCTGGTAACATTACAACAGCAAACTACATACTAACCTTATTTGCAGGGCTTACTATAAGCCTGTTGGGCGCTTTGCCGCTTGGCAACCTCAACATTACTGCGTTACACATAGCATCAACGCAAAGTGTACGTAAGGCCATTTGGTTTGCAGCCGGGGTAGTGGTAGTTGAGGTAGCTTACCTTTACATCACCCTTATTGCCATTAATCAAATTATTATTAGTGCTGCAATCTTTAAATCACTGCAATGGCTATCTGTGCTTATTCTGCTAGCTTTAGCTATAGGCAGCTTTATCGCAGCTTTTAAAAAATCAGCCCAAACAAAAAATGTGCTTATTGATAATACCCTAAACGGTTTTATTTTAGGGGTAGTAATGAGCGCAGTGAACCCCATGCAATTTCCATTTTGGATAGGTTGGTCTGTTTACGCACAAACACAACATTGGCTGTACCCTAACAACCAATCATATCTTAGCTTTGCTACCGGCGTAGGTACTGGCACTGCATTGGCTTTGCTCCTATTTATTGCCATTGGCAGGCAGTTTTCGGCCCTGCTTATTCGCAAACAAAAAATGGTACATCTGATTATGGGGCTATTATTTTTAACAATTGCCCTATTTCAAGCCATTAGCCTATAATCGACTATTAAAAAATGCCTAACTTAGAGGCATGGCAATGGAAGATAAGCTGCTGATTATTAGACGGAACGATTTCTTGGCTCAAATGACCAACGAAGATTATAAAACACTTAATATTCAGCATAATTTTATTGTAGAAGAAAAGAATGGGTACATCTATTTTGATGCACATTATCATAACAAGTTGTACTTTGTTAAAGAGGGCTTTGTACGAATTGGCAATGTTGACGAAGATGGCAATCAATTTATACGCGATATACTGCAACCCGGCGACATTTTTGGCCAGATAACATTAGAAAAAAGCAACCTGCAGGGCGAGTTTGCTCAGGCCCATAAATGCGATACAATACTGTGTGCTTTTACTATTGAAGATTTTGAGAAGCTTCTTTACAGGCGTCCCGATTTAGCCATCATATTTGCTAAAAAAGCAGGGCAAAAAGTAAGGCATATTGAAAACCGCTTATTGAACCTTTTACAAAAAGATGTACGGACCCGATTACTCTACTTTTTCGTATCTCTGCTGCCAGGAAATACCGATGTTGACAGTCCAATAACATTGCCCAACTATCTTACCCACGAAGATATTGCACGACTTACCGGCACCAGCCGGCAAACCGTAACAACCCTTATTAATAAATTTACTGATGAAGGTCTTCTGGCTGTTGACAGGCAAAATATTACCATAAACAACATACGTTTGTTACAAAAAGAAGCTAAAGTCGGCTAACCGACAAACTGCTATTTTTAAGTTCTTTAACTTTGTACAAAACTTATATTATGAAAACGAAAAGTATTTTATTTTGGATACTACGTATTGTAGTTGCTATTATTCTATTACAAACGCTCTATTTTAAATTTGGTGCTAAGCCAGAGAGTGTATACATATTTACAACCGTTGGTATGGAACCTTGGGGGCGCATTGGCTCAGGCATTGTAGAACTCATAGCTACCATACTGTTACTAATACCTCGCACAACAGCCT
This sequence comes from Chitinophaga pinensis, assembly GCA_945869825.1. Taxonomy (GTDB): domain Bacteria; phylum Bacteroidota; class Bacteroidia; order CAMBQF01; family CAMBQF01; genus CAMBQF01. The sequence continues at coordinate 8,476 of CAMBQF010000119.1, forward strand.
TTGGCGCAGGCCTTTCAATGGGTACTATGTCTGGTGCTATATTTTTTCATCTTACCAAATTAGGCATCGTAGTTATGGATGACGGGGGCTCGCTTTTTTACCTTGCTATAACAGTATTTCTATGCTCGGCAATATTGCTTATTGCATTCAAAGAACAGGTTTTAGCCCTGGTATTAAAAAATGGCAAGGCTTAAAAGCAAAAGTCCCGCCACAGGTGCAGGACTTTGTTATTGCTACTTTTAGAGGGTTCTATCGGTTTGCAATGCATTTAAGGTTGAGGCCGGTAAAGCGGGCACCTTCACCTAGTAGTTCTTCTATACGCAATAGTTGGTTGTATTTTGCAATCCTGTCTGAGCGCGATGCTGATCCGGTTTTAATCTGACCACAAGCTAAGCCAACAGCAAGGTCGGCAATGGTTACATCTTCGGTCTCGCCGCTACGGTGACTCATTACTGATGTAAAGGCATTGTTCTTAGCCATCTCAATAGCGTGTACCGTTTCGGTAAGCGTACCAATCTGGTTTACCTTAACAAGGATAGAGTTAGCAGAACGCTCAATAATACCCCTTTGAAGGCGTTTGGTATTGGTTACGAATAAATCGTCGCCTACCAGCTGTATCTTATCGCCAAGGGTAGCGGTAAGCTGTTTCCAGCCATCCCAGTCGTCCTCAAATAGGCCATCTTCTATAGATACGATAGGGTATTTCTCTGTCCAGCCTTTCCAAAAGCTCACCATCTCTGCTGAGGTCAGCTTGTCACCAGTCGATTTTTTGAAGTGGTACACGCCTTCTTCCTCGTTGTAGAACTCAGAAGCCGCGGCATCCATAGCAATAAATATGTCCTCGCCCGGACGGTAACCAGCCTTTTCAATGGCCATCATTACTGTTTGCAGGGCTTCTTCGTTGCTTTTTAGGTTGGGAGCAAAGCCACCTTCATCGCCTACGTTGGTAGAAAGGCCTTTGTCTTTTAATACATTCTTCAGGTGGTGGAACACCTCCGTACCCATCCGCAGCGATTCTGAGAAGTTCTCAGCCTTGGCAGGCATAATCATGAACTCCTGAAAGTCGATACCATTATCAGCATGAGAACCTCCGTTAAGAATGTTCATCATAGGCAATGGCAGCAGGGTAGAGTTTACACCGCCAACATAACGGAAGAATGGAATGCCAGCCTCATTAGCGGCTGCTTTTGCCACAGCAAGCGATACGCCTAAAAT
>CAMBQF010000120.1 GCA_945869825.1 Chitinophaga pinensis
GATAAAACCCCCGTTGTATGGGTACACCGTAGCGAACGGTACGTGGAAAAACTGGCTACTCCTGATGTTTCTATTGCCGATTTAATAGGCGATGTTGACCCCATAAAAGCGGCTAACTTAAAACTAAGTTATGCTGACGAAAGGGTTATCCATTACGGTATCATCCCCCGCAGCAACCGTTGCATTTTTGTTATTAATGAGCTGCCCGATTTGCAGGCCCGCATTCAGGTAGCGCTGTTTAATATCCTACAGGAAGGCGACATACAAATACGCGGTTTTAAACTACGCATACCGCTTGATATTCAGTTTGTATTTACCGCCAACCCCGAAGATTATACCAACCGCGGCAGCATTGTTACCCCGCTTAAAGACCGCATTGGCAGCCAGATTTTAACGCATTACCCTAAGAGCATAGAACTGTCTATGCAAATAACGGCGCAGGAAGCACGCCTTACCGACAGCCAGAAAAAAGATATAGAAGTTACACCACTTACAGCAACGCTTATAGAGCGTATTGCATTTGAAGCCCGCGAGAGCGAGTTTGTCGATTCTAAATCGGGAGTATCGGCACGGTTAACTATATCGGCTTATGAGAATTTGGTTAGCACCGCAGAGCGCCGTATGCTGTTAAATGGCGAGAGCAAAACCTTTACCCGCGTCAGCGATTTAGTAGGCGCTATTCCTGCTGTTAACGGCAAGATAGAGTTAGTGTATGAAGGTGAGCAGGAAGGTGCCGGATTAGTGGCCCTAAACCTGCTAGGCAAAGCCATGCGCAGCGAGTTCCTCAACATCTTCCCCGACCCATCTAAACTAAAAAAGAAAAAAGAACCTAGTCCCTATGCCGAAATATTAGAATGGTTTGGGCAAGGCAATGTGGTTGATTTTCTATTAGCAGAAGATGATAAAACCTTCCGCAAAGGGTTAGAGTTTATTCCCGGCTTAGAGGCGGTAGTAGAAAAATTCGTACCCGGCTTAAGCAAAAACGATAAGCTGGTGATGATGGAGTTTGTACTCTTCGGTATGGCAGAACACTCGCTAATAGGCAAAAATTACCTAGAACGCGGCGTCCAATTCAAAGACATCATGGGCTCTTTCTTCTCAGAGAAAGATTTGTTTAGGGATAATATGGAGAATTAATTCAAACAAATTGCCCCGGCCTTTAGGTCGGGGATGTAAGCAGATGCATCTATTTGTGACTTTAGCCAACATTTATAGTATAGCATGTGGAGAAAATTGCCCCGGCCTTTAGGTCGGGGATATAAGCAGATGCATATATTTGTGGCTTTAGCCAACATTCAAAATGCCATACTCAAGCCTATACGTCCACGCTATGTGGTCCACCAAAAACAGGGAGAAAATAATTACTCCTCAATTAAAAAATGAGCTTCTGGATTTTATCCTCAATTACGGCAAGGAAAAGGAAATTCATATTGACAGAGTTAATTGTGTTTCAGACCACATTCACATACTACTTTCATTAAAGGCAGACCAGTCAGCAGCAAGTGTTCTAGGATTGATTAAAGGAGCATCTTCTTACCATATCAATAAGAATAAATTAAGCCCAATAAAATTTGAATGGCAAGATGATTACCTGGCCTTTTCAGTTAGTTTATCTGTGGTAAATAAAGTTAGGGTTTATATTGAAAATCAAGAAGTGCACCATGCCAAAAAGACCTTTAGCCAAGAGTACAATGAATTTGTTAAGGCTTATGGATTTGATAAGAATGGTGGCTAAAGCCGAATAGATTCGCCTATTTTTATCCCCGACCTAAAGGCCGGGGCAATTCAAAAAATTATGGTGTGATGATGAGACAGACCCTGAAACAATCCCGATAGCTATCGGGACGGGATGACGACGATTAATTAATACTTAATCAATCTCTCCAAATCCGCTTTAAACCTATCTCTGGGTAAGAAGTTCCACTCCAGCTCCGATGCAAACGGCACAGGTGTATCTAACGATGCGCTGCGCATAACAGGGGCATCTAAATGCTCAAAACAATTCTCGGCAATGCGTGCGGCAATCTCCGCTCCTATTCCACCGGTAAGTGTGTCTTCGTGCAATACAATTACTTTACCTGTTTTTTTAACTGACGTATAGATAGTATCATAATCCAGCGGCAACAAGGTGCGCAGGTCTATCAGGTCGGCAGAGATATGCGGATTTTCTTCCAGCGTTTTCAATGCCCAATGCACACCAAAACCATAGGTGATGATAGTAACATCAGAGCCTTGTTTTAACACATTGGCTTTGCCAATTTCAACTGTATAATAATCGTCGTACACCAACTCACCCACACTGCGGTAAAGCGCTTTATGCTCAAAGAACATCACAGGGTTAGGGTCGTTAATGGCAGAAGCCAAAAGGCCTTTTGCATCGCCCGGAAAAGCGGGGTACACAACCTTTAAGCCCGGAGTATGGAAAAACCATGCCTCATTACTCTGCGAGTGGAACGGCCCCGCATTAACACCGGCACCCGTAGGCATACGCACCACCACATCAGCATTCTGTCCCCAGCGGTAGTTAATCTTAGCCAGGTTATTTATAATCTGGTTAAATCCGCAGGTAACAAAATCGGCAAACTGCATTTCCATTACTGCCTTGTAGCCCTTTATAGAAAGACCCAAAGAAGCCCCTACAATGGCGCTCTCGCACAAAGGGGTATTCCGTATCCGGTCTTTACCAAACTCTTCAACAAAGCCCTCTGTAACCTTAAACACGCCGCCATACTCAGCCACATCCTGCCCCATAACAATAAGGTTAGGGTGCTTTTGCAGCGATTGTTTCAATCCATCGCTAATGGCATCTACCAAACGCTTCTCGCTTTTAGTTTCGTTAGCAGGGGTTGTAGTGGTACTTGCATAGGGCACGTAAACATCGGCCAGTTCTTCAGTTGTGTTAGGAGTTATATCCGCTTCGGCAAAGCCCTCTTCAAGTCCTGCCTCAATCTCTGCCTTAATGCCTGCGCGAATAGCTTCTATCTTATCCGCATTTAGCACACCAATTTCCAGGAGGTAGTTTTCGTAGTTAGCTACTGGGTCTTTTTTGCCCCAAATATCAAACAGCTCTTTAGGCACATATTTAGTACCCGATGCCTCCTCGTGGCCACGCATGCGGAAGGTCATACACTCTAACAGGAACGGACGCGGGTTTTCCTTCATCTGCTCCGATATATGCTTAACGGCATTATAAACCTCCAGTATGTTGTTGCCATCAACCTGTATACCCTCTATGCCATAGCCAATGCACTTATCTATAAATTGTTTGCAGCGGAACTGCTCGTTAGATGGGGTAGATAATCCGTAGCCGTTGTTCTCAATAATGAATATAACCGGTAAATCCCACACAGCAGCTACGTTCACACTCTCGTGGAAATCGCCCTCCGATGTACCTCCATCGCCGCTAAAAACAGCAGTTACCTGCTTGTTTTCAAGCAATAGATTAGCTAATGCAATACCATCGGCAATACCCAATTGCGGACCAAGGTGCGATATCATCCCTACAATGCGGTACTCATTGGCCCCAAAGTGGAAAGAACGTTCGCGCCCTTTACTAAAGCCACCCTTTTTGCCCTGCCATTGCTTAAACAGCTGGCCAAACGGCATTTTGCGGGTGGTGAATATACCCAGGTTGCGGTGCATAGGCAGGATGTATTCATCCGTATCCATAGCCATAGCAGTACCTACCGAAATAGCCTCTTGCCCAATGCCCGAGAACCATTTAGATATGCGGCCCTGACGCAGTAGCACCAGCATTTTTTCTTCAATCATGCGGGGCTTAACCAGTTCGGTGTACAGGTTAACCAGCGTTTGGTCGCTTAAGCCATCGCGTTTATATACTAATGGGGGAAGTTCTAATTCAATATTCATGCTGCAAAATTAGTCTTTTTTAGGGGATAGCGTGTAGCGTATAGCTTAAAGCGTGCAGCGTAAAGCGTATAGATTAAATCATTATCTCATTGTCTGATTTTCTAATTATCTAATTCGCCCCTATATTAGCCTTATGAAAACACGCTTACTAATAGCCTTGCTGCTAAGCAGTCTAAGCCTTACCGCCCAAACCGACTCTATAGCCTATATGCGCATAGACAGTATACGGCAGGCCAAAGTGGCGGCCCGCCAAAAACGCTTTGATATTGGCGGAGGGGTGCAGGTGAATGGCGTGCGCGATATGGGTGTTTCATCGGGACTTTTATTCAGCCTTAAAGCAAATTCGCAAAACGGTCGTATAGCAGGGGTTTTAAACCTATCGTATAACCTGAACAACAATTTTAATATCAGGCACGAAATGCATTATAAATACCCAAACTTTCCTGAATCAAAATTCTACTCTACTGCGCGCTATAACTTCTTAAAGGTAAATGCATCTATGCTGGTGCCTTTCTTTAACCGTACCAATAAAAAGGGTTTTAGTTTGGCGGGTATGTTAGGATTAAGTTATTGTAATGGCTTAGGATCAGGAGAATACGTTTCCTTTATGGATAAAGCTAACCCGCCTATTATAGACTCTGCTGATTTAGCTAATGTAAGGCCATCGCAAAAATTCAGTATGGATAACAAAAACTTTGCTTACCTGGGGTTAGAACTGGGCCTTTCGGCCAGCTATACCTACGAGCATTACCAGTTTTTTGTAGATGGCATGGTTAATATGTTTAATGATGTTTCTGATGTGTTTAATCAGTCATTAACAGTTACTAGCGATACTGATGCTGGAGGTGTAAAAAGCCCAGTGACTTCTTTTACTGTAAATGCTGGCCTCCGCTACTGCCTATACAATCCATGGCAAGTTAAGCCACCTAAGCGCCGCAACAAATAATATCCATTCGCATATTTACCAATTAAAAAGCCCCGATACTGTTAAGTAACGGGGCTTTAATATATACTGTAGGGTATAATTATTCTGCTGCTGGCTCTTCTGCTGCCGGAGCTTCCGGTTCAGCTTGTGGAGCTTCTGCTTTAGGAGCTGCTACTTTTTTAGCAGCGCCTGTGCTGCGGCTACGACGTGTAGTTTTAGCTTTGCCTTCGCCTTTAGCTGTTTTAAGTAACAGTTCGTTGTAGTCAACCAACTCAATCATAGCCATCTCGGCGTTGTCGCCCTGACGGTTACCAAGTTTGATAATGCGGGTGTATCCACCCGGACGGTCAGCTACTTTGCCCGATACTTCGCGGAACAAAATGGTTACAGCCTCTTTATCTTTTAAGTATGAAAACACGGTACGGCGAGAGTGCGTAGTGTCATCTTTAGACTTTGTAATTAGCGGCTCAACATATTTGCGCAACGCTTTAGCTTTGGCCAAAGTGGTGTTTATGCGCTTATGTAGTATAAGCGAGCTGGCCATATTTGCCAACATTGCTTCGCGGTGCGATGCCGTGCGGCCTAAGTGATTAACAGTTTTTCCGTGTCTCATTATTTCTCAAAAATTCTAATCTATTCAAAAATTTCGGGCTGCAAAGATAGTTAATCTTTGTCAAGTTTGTACTTAGAAACATTCATTCCAAATTGTAAACCTTTGGCGGCTACCAATTCGTCAAGTTCTTGCAACGATTTTTTACCAAAGTTACGGAACTTCAATAGGTCGTTACGGTTGTATGATACCAAATCGCCAAGGGTTTCAACGTCAGCTGCTTTTAAGCAGTTAAGCGCACGTACCGATAGGTCAAGGTCAACCAGTTTGGTTTTAAGCAACTGGCGCATGTGCAACATGTTCTCATCAAACTCTTCAGTAGATGCTTTCTCTTCTGTATCCAACGTAATTTTGTCGTCAGAAAATAAGTAGAAGTGCTGGATAAGGATTTTAGCCGCCTCTTTTAAAGCTTCTTTCGGGTGTATAGATCCGTCAGTAACAATATCAATAAGTAGTTTCTCGTAGTCGGTCTTCTGCTCAACGCGGTAGTTCTCTACAAGGTACTTAACGTTTTTAATTGGGGTGTAAATAGAGTCGATGGCTATTAAACCGTTAACAGGGTTAGCCGTTTTGTTCTCATCAGCCGGAACGTAGCCACGGCCTTTGTCAATAGTCAATTCTATTTTAAGTTTTACTTTAGGCTCAAGGTTACAAATAACCAGGTCAGGGTTCAACACCTGGAAAGCCGATGTGCCTTTACCTAAATCACCCGCTGTAAGCTGGCTTTTGCCGGTAAATTCAATAGTAGCCTTTTCATGGTCTATACCTTCAATTTGTTTTTTGAAGCGTACCTGCTTAAGGTTAAGTATAATCTCGGTAACGTCTTCAACCACACCTTTAATGGTAGAAAACTCGTGCTCAACACCTTCAATACGGATGCTTGTTACAGCATAGCCTTCTAATGAAGATAATAGGATACGGCGTAGCGAGTTACCAATGGTAATGCCGTAACCCGGCTCAAGCGGACGGAACTCGAAGCTGCCTTCTGTTTCCGTAGACTGTATCATTATAACCTTATCGGGGCGTTGAAATGCTAAAATGGCCATAATTTGTTTTTGTTCTTTTATAAAAAAGTTTGGTAATAATAGATTGTGAAATAAACTACCCGTTACTATTTCGAGTACAATTCGACAATCAGTTGCTCCTTGAAGTTCTCAGGAATTTCCTCGCGGTTAGGACGGGCAATAAACGTGCCTTCCATTGTTTGCGGGTTCCAGTCTAACCAAGGGTATTTGTTAGTGCGGGCAGACAATGCTACTGCAATAACTTCCATAGATTTTGATTTCTCACGTACACCAACTTTATCGCCCGGGCGAACTGTGAATGATGCAATGTTTACAACCTTACCGTTTACAGTAATGTGGCGGTGGCCAACAAGTTGGCGCGCTGCATCACGTGTTGGGGCTATGCCCATACGGTAAACAACGTTGTCTAAGCGACTTTCAATAAGCTGTAATAATACCTCGCCTGTTACGCCTTTTGCGTGTGCAGCGTGGGTATACATTTTAGCAAACTGGCGCTCTAATATGCCATAGGTATATTTTACCTTTTGCTTCTCTTGTAACTGTACAGCGTACTCAGACTGTTTGTTACGGCGTTTGTTTGGGCCGTGCATGCCTGGGCCGTAAGCCTTTTTAGCTAAAACTTTATCGGGGCCAAAAATTGCCTCTTTAAATTTACGGGCTATTCTTGATTTGGGACCTCTGTATCGTGCCATTTCTTTTTTATGCTATTTTGTTAAAAATTAAACCGTTGAGTATTATACGCGACGGCGTTTTGGTGGGCGGCAACCGTTGTGTGGTATTGGTGTGCAATCCATAATTTCGGTAACCTCTATTCCCGCATTAGCTAAGGTACGTATAGCCGACTCACGTCCGCCACCCGGGCCTTTTACAAACACTTTTACGCGGCGCAAGCCTGCATCAAATGCAACTTTTGCGCAATCGGTAGCGGCCATCTGGGCTGCGTAAGGGGTGTTCTTTTTAGAACCGCGGAAACCCATCTTACCTGCCGACGACCATGATATAACCTGGCCGGCAGTGTTGGTAAGCGATATGATGATGTTGTTAAACGTAGCGTTGATATGCGCCTGTCCAACAGCGTCAACCTTAACGACTCTCTTTTTAACGGTTTTAGCAGAAGAAGACTTTGCCATTTTACTTCGTTATTGTTTTTAATTACTAGCTTATTTTGTAACTTTTTTCTTGTTGGCAACGGTTTTACGTTTGCCTTTACGTGTACGGGCGTTGTTCTTAGTGGTTTGGCCACGCACAGGTAAACCTGAACGGTGACGGATGCCACGGTAAGAACCAATGTCCATTAAACGTTTAATGTTTAGCTGCGTTTCAGAACGTAATGCACCTTCTACTTTAAACTCGTCGTTAATTAACTGACGGATTTTGCCTAGTTGGTCATCATTCCATTCGCTAACTTTAGTATTGCGGTCAACACCCGCTTTATCTAAAATTTTTTGAGCCGAGCTGCGGCCAATGCCGAAAATGTAGGTTAAACCTATTTCGCCACGTTTGTTTTTAGGTAAATCAATACCAGATATCCTTGCCATAGTTATATTATGCAGTTATGTATTAAGCGCCTTGGCGTTGCTTAAACTTTGGGTTCTTTTTGTTAATAATATAAACGCGTCCTTTGCGTTTTACAATAACGCACTCGGCACTGCGTTTCTTAACCGATGTTTTTACTTTCATTTCAGTTAACTTAATTATTATTTATACCTGTAAACTATTCTTCCTTTTGTTAAATCATACGGCGACATTTCAATTCTTACTTTGTCTCCGGGCAATATTTTAATGTAATGCATCCTCATTTTGCCGGATATATGCGAGATGATTATGTGACCATTTTCTAACTCTACGCGGAACATAGCGTTAGATAGGGCTTCTATAATTGTCCCGTCCTGCTCTATTGACGATTGTTTTGCCATTAACTTTTTATATACTTTATAATATCTTCTAATCCGTCAAACGACGATAAAATTTCTACTCCGCTCTTTGTTATTGCAACAGAATGTTCGTAGTGGGCCGATGGTAAATTATCTGCCGTCCGTATCGTCCATCCGTCTTCTTCTGTTACCACCTTCGCCTTGCCCATGTTTATCATCGGCTCTATGGCTATTGTCATACCAGCTTTTAGTCCAGGGCCACTGCCGCGTTTTCCAAAGTTTGGTACTTCAGGTTTTTCATGTAAGCTGCGTCCTAGGCCATGGCCTACCAACTCTCTTACAACAGAATAACCGTTGCTCTCGGCGTGGTGTTGCACAGCAAACGATATATCGCCTACCCTATTACCTGGTTTTACCATTTCAATGCCTTTAAACAAGCATTCATAAGTAACCCTAAGCAATTTGCGCACATCAGCTTTAATCTCTCCTACCGGAAAGGTAAAAGCTGAGTCACCATAAAAACCGTTTTTATACACACCGCAGTCTACCGATATAACATCGCCTTCTTTCAAAGGGGTGTTGCTTGGCAGTCCGTGCACTACTTGTTGGTTTATAGAAACTAACAAGGTGCTGGGGCAACCGTACAGGCCTTTAAATCCTGGTACTGCATCGCCATGGCTGCGTATAAAATCTTCAGCTATCTTATCAAGCTCGTTTCCGGTTACACCGGGCTTGATAAGCGGAGCCAAAGTGGCTAAGGTTTTACCAACAAGTAAAGAACTTTCTCTTATTAACTCTACCTCTTCAGGCGTTTTAATAACTACCATGTAGCTAACTATTGTTGAGCCATGCTAACAGGCGAGTTAGTAGTGCGGCCTTTAATACGGCCAGACTTCATCAACCCATCGTAATGACGCATTAATAAATAGCTTTCAATTTGTTGTAATGTATCTAATACCACACCTACTAAAATCAATAATGATGTGCCACCAAAAAACTGGGCAAAACCACTGTTAACACCAGCTAATTGCGCTAGCGATGGCAATATGGCCACAAACGCTAAGAACAATGCACCCGGTAGGGTAATACGAGACATAACTGCATCTATAAACTCAGCAGTTTTTTTACCTGGCTTAATACCCGGAACAAAACCACCGTTTTTCTTCATGTCTTCAGCCATTTGATTAGGGTTAATCATAATAGCCGTGTAGAAGTAAGTAAATACTAAAATCAGGAATGCTAAAAAGAAGTTGTGCCAAAAGCCTGTGTTATCAGATATTGCTGCTGCAACACCGCTAATAGAGGCAGACTCTACTTGCGCATAACCAATAATGTAAACCGGTATAAGAATAATTGCCTGGGCAAAAATGATAGG
>CAMBQF010000121.1 GCA_945869825.1 Chitinophaga pinensis
CCGTTCGGCGATTATATCAGAAGACGAAAGCCACCGCAAGCGTATATTATTTGCGCCAAAATTATTGGCTAAAATAGTATTTGCCGACCCTGAGCTTACAATGGACTTACCTCCGTTTGTTACCGCAGCAACGGGTATAGATGCCCTTACCCATAATATGGAAGCCTACATTGCTAAAATGTACCACCCGATATGTGAGGGTATAGCTTTAGAAGGGATGAACGTGATTGCCAAATATATAGAGCGTGCTACCAACAACCCCGATTTAGAAAGCCGTACTGGTATGATGATTGGTTCATCTATGGGTGCTATAGCCTTCCAAAAAGGGTTGGGTGTTGTCCACTCGCTGGCACACCCGTTATCTACCTTGTTAGATATGCACCACGGCCTGGCTAATGCTATTATGATACCTTACGGTATGAAGTTTAATATTGCTGGTTTTGAAGATAAGTTTGTACGTATGGCGCAAAACATAGGTTTGGAAGACCAAAGCGGCGAGGGCATTGTAAACTGGTTGTTCGACCTGAATAAAAAACTGGGCTTGCCAACAAAGCTAAGCGATGCCGGTGTTAAAACTGAGCATTTAGAGCAGCTGGCAGACCTTGCTATACTAGACTTCTGCCACCCGAACAACCCTAAACCGGTTACGAGGGAAGACTTCAGGAGGATTTACGAGGAGGCACTTTAGTTAACTTAAAACTAAAAGTTAAAAACGAAAAATAGTAGCAGCCTCAGTTAATAAAGGACAATGAAAGATAAGATAGTAATAGGCATATCAGACTGTGGGGCAAAGCATCCAAACTATGCAAGCTGGATAGGGGGAGGTGATATGCGGATTGAGATTGTTAAGTTGGGGTATACCAATGATAACATGGACGACCTAGACCGTTGCGATGCGTTGGTACTTACTGGGGGGCATGATGTGAACCCTGAACTGTATGGAAAGCCTGATTATATAGACGATTGCCAGGTTGATAACATGGACGATGAGCGCGACGACTTTGAAATAGCCCTACTGCTTAGCGCCATTGCCATGGATATGCCAGTACTTGGTATTTGCAGGGGTTTACAGATAACCAATGCCTATATGAATGGCACCCTAATTGCTGATTTGCCTAAATACAAGCATGTTCACCACTCGGCGGTGGATGGCGTAGACCGCGAACACCCTGTGAAAGTTGAGGAAGGTACTTTGCTTGCTGAAATTACGGGAACATTAGAGGGGGAAATCAATAGTGCCCACCACCAAAGCACAGATGCGGTAGGCAAGGGCTTGCGTATAAATTGCTATAGTGGAGATGGGGTAGTGGAGGGTTTGGAGTATGAAAGCCCTAAAGGCAAAGCGTTTTTATTATTGGTGCAGTGGCACCCCGAACGACTGAAAGACAAAGAGAACAGTCCGTTTTCGAACAATATCCGAATACGTTTTTTACAAGAAGCAGAAAAATACCACAATGAAAATAATTAATCCCGCTACCGAAGAGTTGGTAGGCGAAGTTACCGTTGACACCACGGAACAGATAAAAGCCAAATACGAGAAATTACGCGTAGGCCAAGCTGCTTGGGCTGTAAGGCCATTGCAAGAGCGCCTGGATATTATTATAAAGTTTGGAGATATAGTTGACACTCATGTTGACAGGTTGGCTAATCTGCTTACAGCTGAAATGGGTAAGCCCGTATGGCAAGCCGCAGGCGAGATTAAAGGCGCTAAAAACCGCATTAAGTTTTTAACTGAGCTTGCTCAGAAAACTTTGGCAGAAGACTGGGTTACCCCTGATGGCGCTACTAAAGAGAAGATAACTTTTGAGCCGCTGGGTGTAATAGGTAATATATCAGCTTGGAATTACCCGTATAATGTAGGGTACAATGTGTATTTGCCTGCACTGGTAGCGGGTAATGCGGTGTTGTATAAACCATCAGAATATACAGCCTTAACCGGTATTGAAATGGCAAAGATGCTATGGGAAGCCGGTGTACCCCAAGATGTGTTTGAGGTGGTTATTGGTGGTAAAGAAGCGGGGCAAACTATGCTTGATTTAACATTGGATGGCTATTTCTTTACTGGATCATATCGCACGGGTAAACACATAGCCCAAACCGTAGCACATAAGTTAGTGCCTGTTGGCTTGGAGCTTGGCGGTAAAGACCCATTATACGTTGCTGAAGATGTTGCGGATGTAGCTAATGTTGCCGCTGCTGCCGCTGAAGGTGTGTTTTACAACACCGGGCAGAGCTGCTGCGCGGTAGAGCGTATTTATGTGAATGAGAAAGTATACGACGCCTTTGTAGAGAGCTTTGTTGAAGAAACGAAGAAACTAAAAAAGGGTAACCCAACAGAAGAAGGTGTTTGGATAGGCCCGCTTACCCGCCCAGAGCAGATTGATGTAATACAACAACAGGTGAATGATGCCGAAAGCAAAGGCGCCAAGGTGTTGTTGGGTGGTAAAAAGATGGAAGGAAAGGGCTACTATTACGAGCCGACCGTTGTGGTAGATGTGAAGAATGATATGGCGCTGATGCAGGAAGAAAGCTTTGGCCCGGTTATAGGTATAATGAAAGTGCAGGACGATGCCGAGGCTATCCGCCTGATGAATGATACCGAGTATGGCTTAACGGCTGCGGTTTACACAGTATCGAAAGAGCGTGCCGACGGTATGATGCAAAAGCTAAATGCCGGAACGGTATATTGGAACTGCTGCGACAGGGTTAGTCCTTACACACCCTGGAGCGGACGTAAAAACTCAGGTTTGGGTTCTACGCTTTCTACTATTGGTATGCGTGCATTTGTACAACCCAAGGCTTACCATTTGCGTGGCTAGTGCATTGTTAGTTATAGCTGTTTATTTAAACAAAGAAGGCAATTATTTAGTAAGTTAGTTGCAACTAAAAAGCATCACTAATGAAAAGCTATACCTTAGAATACTCGAAAACACTAACCCAGGTTTTGTTTTTGGTGCTTTATCCAATATTGGCCTGCATATTGTTTTTTGGTTCACTAATGCTTTTTGGCGATTTTTTCGCCCATGATGAACTGATAATGCCCAGCATTATTGTTTTCTTAACCCTGTTGCTTGTTAGCAGTGTATATATAGTAAAACGCTTTGTTACACTGCCTGCTACCCTTGAGTTTGACGATAAGATAGTGCGTATAATGTTGCATAAGCGCAACATGTTCTACCATTTTAACGCTATAGAATGCGGATGGGCCAATGTAAAGGTTATGACCAGTAATTATGACGATAAATCCAAACGCCATTTTCTGCTATTATCGCTTAAAAACTCTAGTGGCAATAATATTCTTATGACTTTGGATAAGGATACCGACGGAAAGATAGACCAAATTTGGGCAGAGATGAATGAGTTGCGCAAAGCCCATAACGTAAAAGTTATAATACCTGAAAAGATAACCAAACGTGGTTTTTATGCAGGGCCCTTCATGCGCCTGCTGGCTTATGCCGGTATTTGTATACTGATTGCTTTTTTTGTTATACTAATCTATTCTCCAACCTTTAGGACAACAGAGAATGTGTTAAAGCTGGTAGCGCTGATGGCGTTCCTTATCCCCTTTTTGGTTAACTACTTCAAATCGCACCAGCGCGAAAGAGAAGAAAACAACAGGTAGCCATGGCCCGTAACAAAGGCCACTCCCTATATTTTGTATGTATACTAATGCCCGACGAAGCTGGGATGGAGGTTACCGCTTTTAAAGAAGAGATAGCCACCAAGTTTGGCAGTAGTTATGCCTTACGAACCCCACCTCATATTACCCTAATATCGCCGTTTGAATTTCCGGATGAGGAAATAGGGACTGTAACCCAATTGCAGGATGAAGCACTGTGGGGTTATAATCCTTTTGATCTACAACTAAAGGGTTTTGGCGCGTTTGGCAACAGGGTTATGTATATTAATGTAGTGCAGAATGTAATGCTGGATGCTATTTATACCCAAGTAGTAAAAGCCTATAAGCAATTGGGGAAGAATATAGATGTATCGAAAGATTTTAACCCCCATGCTACCATTGCTAACCGCGACTTGACCCAGGCACGGTTTGATAGGGCTTGGCCTGCCTTTATAAACAGGCAGTATAATGCTACCTTTAAAGTATCAGAAATACATTTATTAAAACATATTGAGGGGCGTTGGCAATTATTTCATGCAAGCCCTTTACCTTAGCATTATGGGACAACTATATAACCGCTTTGAAAAACAGGCCAATAAATGGCTTACCGCTTTAGATAGCTACACTATGGAGGAGTTGCTAAAGAAACCATCGGATGAGTCATGGTCTTTGGGGCAGGTGTATATACATATAGCTACAGCCAATAAATACTTTTTAGGCAAAAATGCCAATGCGCTGGCTAATGGAGAGGATTTTACCACGGGCAAAAGCAAGACCAAATGGGGTCGATTGGTATTCCTTTTTTATATGTTCCCGCCCATGAGTGTTAAAATGCCTAAGAAAGATACAGGGGGAACAGAACCTATACAACCGGAAAGTAAGGAGCAGATAGACCGCAAGATTAGAGAGAACCTGGCATTTTTTAAAGAGATAGAAGCGAAGGTGAGCCAAGCCCCAAAGAACCAGGTAAAGAAGTATCCGTTTTTAGGTTACCTGAATGCAGCAGAATGGTATACGATTGCCGGCTTGCATATGAAGCACCACTTAAGGCAAAAGCGTAAGCTGGATAAGTTTTTGGGAAAATAGTTGACGGTTGGCAGTTCCCAGTTGCCAGTAAAATAAAAGATAACTTAATGAGAAAGTGTGAAGTTGTACTTCTCGGCAAAGGCTCCTTGAACGGCTATAATATCTTCGTAAGCGTTGTTTAGCTTTTCGGCAATATCCGCAAAAAGCTTTTTGGCTCGCTCTTCGTCTTCCAAGGTATATTCTTCGTCGCTCTTTTTAAGCAGGCCAACTAACTCTTTATATTCCACCTCAAGGGTTAACTTGTAAATATCAAATACCTGCAGGGCTGCATCTTTAAATTCTGATTTGCTATCAAATTCTTCCATACCCTTAACCGTGGCTATAGATGCAATAACCTGCTTGTAGGCATTGCTATATGCAACGTCCATTTCGGTAGGTTTATAAGTTGAGAGAGTTAAATCAAGGTCGTTAATTTTATCAACAATGGCTTTTTGCTCGCGGATAATACGCTCGTTATAAGAAACAGCGTCATCGGGCGAAGGTTTACAACCCGAACCATAAATAATGAATACTGAAAATAAGGATACCGTTGTGGCCTTAACCAGTTGACTCCCTTTTTTTAGTGTAGCGTTTTTCAATGTTACCTTTCGCGTTAGCGGGCGCAAAATTAGTAAATTTATTGAATGGTATTTGGTTAATCTAAAATCTGACAGTTAAAATCTAACAGTTGTGGTTACTTAATTGATAATTGATAACCAAACCTATTTTTCAATAATAGCCCAAAGGTCAAGGCATACATCGTTAGCCGGGGCTATATGGTAATCGCTGGTAGTTATGTCCGATACCAACGATGTGTCTTTATCCATAAGCTTTTTGCGCTGCCAGCGGTTTAAAAACTCGTAGGGCAGGCGGTAGGCCCAAAGGGGCAGTTTATTCTCCAGGTTAAAAATGTCTATACGCTTAAAACGGGCCACGCTGGCTTTGTTCTTCTCGTAATAGTCCATAACCTTTTGGCTGCCGTAAACGCCTTGCATATCAACCTTACTAAAGTATTTAGACAGGAGTTTTTTTAAACCGTCAACTGTATATTCACGCTCGTGCCAAGGGTTTCGGCTAAGCGTCATTTTAATATTAGGCGTTGTAATAAAGCATTTGCCACCAGGCTTTAGCACACGGTAAATCTCTTTTACAAACAAATCATCATCTTTAATATGTTCTATTACCTGAAAAAGCACTACATAATCATAGGTATTATCGGGCAAGCCAGCTAGTGGCGGCATGTGCATGGCAATAAGTTCCCAGGCTGGGTTTTCTTTTTTTAAGCCGGCAATAAGTTCTTCGTTCTTATCAATGGCGGTAACCTTATCTGCTTTGTCGCACATAATCTTCATGCCACGGCCAATGCCTACGCCAAGCTCTAACAAGTGGCCACCATTAATCATAGTAGCGGCTTGTTCGTAAGCAAAGCTTTGGCGTTGTCGAATTACATTGTCGGTATCAAAAAGCACCGATGTTTCGGTAGTATATATTCCCATTTATTTAACGAAAAACTAAAAATGAAAAACGAAAAATTTAACTCTGCATTGCGAGTCAGACTTCTCATAACTCATAATTCATAACTTCTAATTACAACTTTACACCTACTTTTTTAAGCACGCGTTTGATGTTGTTTTTCAAACCTTCTTTAACGTCGGTTTTTATTTTTTTAGCCAATCCCTCTTCAGGGCGGGCTTTGAAAACTGTATCGTGGTATTTATTCAACCCTTCGCGCTCTTTGGTATAATAATAAGTAAAGAATGACTTGCGGGTTTCACCGGGAGGAACATGGATAGTGGCATAGCCGTGGTAAGATATTTCTGAGGTTTCGAAAACTACACAACGGTTCCACGATGGAAGGTATGAGTTGCCTAATACACTTACATCTTCGTTCCAAAGTTCAAATTTGCCACCGTACTCTTCTTTCCAGTTTTTATTTAAAAAAACCAACAGGTTTAAACGGCGGTGTACGTTTAGGTTTGGATGGATATTAAAATCAATATGAATATCAAGGTAGCTTCCGTTTTCACCCTGGTGTACACCAGCGCCTAAGGCATCATCAGTGCTGAAAACATCTTTAATACCTGTAATTTTGCTAAGCCACTCCCTTAATTCGGGGCTGTTTAGGCCGTCTTTAAGCTTTTGAAAAGCAGGGTCGAATGTGGCAAAGTTGGTCCCCTCAGCCTTTTTTTCGTTAAGCCCGTTGTAGGTGCGCGTCATATCAGTAGGCGCTGGAAACTTGTCGTATAGGTAGTTGGCAAAGTCCTCCTTTAAAATACCGTCAAAATAAAAGTGGCGGTATGGTGTTGATTGGTTAAAGAAGGTTTTAAGACGTTCAACTGTCGCGTCGCTTAGCGCTTCGGGATTAAATATACTTTCCATTTCTTTTAATTTTTAGGCTAAGGTAAATTATACCTTGCCCATTAATAAATGACCGAGGTCAGCTTAAACGCCTTGTTTGTTTGCTTTTGCATGGTCGGCAAGGAATTTTTCCAGGCCAATATCAGTCAACGGGTGTTTAAGCAAGGCTGTAATAGCATCTAACGGGCAGGTAGCCACATCGGCACCTACTTCGGCACACTTAATAATATGTAAAGGCCCACGGATAGAGGCAGCCAGAATTTGTGTTTCGAAACCGTAGTTATCAAATATCAGGCGAATTTGGTCAATCAGTTCCATGCCATCAAAGCTAATATCATCTAAACGGCCCAAGAAAGGCGATACATAGGTTGCGCCTGCTTTAGCGGCCAACAAAGCTTGGCCTGCAGAAAATATAAGGGTGCAATTGGTGCGTATACCTTTGTTTGAAAAATATTTGATGGCCTTGATACCGTCTTTTACCATAGGTACCTTAACTACAATTTGAGGGTGAAGAGAAGCCAGCATTTCGCCCTCTTTGATGATGCCATCAAAATCGGTAGCTATAACCTCGGCCGAAACGTCACCATCAACCAGTTCACAAATATCAACATAATGCTTGTAAACAGCATCGGTGCCGCTAATGCCTTCTTTGGCCATTAGCGATGGGTTGGTTGTAACCCCATCAAGAACACCAAGGTCTTGTGCTTCTTTTATCTGTGATAAATTGGCAGTATCTATAAAAAATTTCATCGTTTTGTTTGATATAAGCTGCAAATATACTTTAAAATAAAAAGCCTTCAAAACAATGCTGATAACCTATAACGATGTTCCCACATTTAATTTTATTGAGATTACGGAAGCAATATTTTAACATAATTGTTATATTGCGCAGCTAATTAGTGTCAATGAAACATACTTTTACTCTATTCTTATTATTACTGGCGGTGCCTACACTTTTTCTATCGTCGTGCAAACAAGCGCCTGCCGCCTGTATTAGCTCCGATTTTATTCAGGTTCCTGTAAACACATCTATACGTTTTACCAGTTGCTCTGATAATGCCGATAGGCTTGAGTGGAACATGGGGGATGGTTCAACATTTACTTACCATACTGTAGATAAGGCGTATACCACTGCCGGCACTTATACCATAACTCTTACGGTGTTTAATGATAATGATGAAAACAGCGATGAGGTAACGAAAGAAATTATAATTACCCCATAAGCTTAGCTTTTATAAATCAAAAGCCCCTGCCAATTTTAATATTGTCAGGGGCTTTTTTTATTGGCAACCGAGGGGTTATTCCTCGGTTTTCTTTTTCTTTTTAGATGGGGAAGCTCCACCGCTGCCTGGTTTTATGATTTCAATTTTGATATCTTCCTTATCTTTATCATAGTCTACAGAAATGGTATCGCCTTCGGCTAAATTAGAGCTTAAAATTTGCTCGGCCAACGGGTCTTCAATGTATTTCTGTATAGCACGTTTAAGCGGACGGGCTCCAAAATTTTCGTCGTAGCCTTTATCAACCAGAAAATCTTTAGCACCGGTTTCTAACGTTATTTTGTAGCCTAGCTCTTCAATACGTTTATATAGGTGTGATAACTCAATATCAATTATCTGGTATATATCTTCTTTGGTTAACGAGTTAAACATGATAACATCGTCTATCCTGTTTAAGAACTCAGGGGCAAAAGCGCGCTTTAAGGCACTTTCAACCACACCTTTGCTATGTTCGTTAGAGGTTGAGGTTTTGGCGTGGGTAGAGAAACCTACACCTTGTCCAAAATCTTTAAGCTGACGAGAGCCAATATTAGAGGTCATGATGATGATAGTGTTTTTAAAGTCAACCTTGCGGCCAAGGCTGTCAGTCATCTGGCCATCATCTAATGCCTGTAACAATAAGTTAAATACATCAGGGTGGGCTTTCTCAATCTCATCAAGCAAAACCACAGCATATGGCTTACGGCGTACTTTCTCGGTAAGCTGGCCACCTTCTTCGTAACCTACATATCCCGGAGGGGCGCCAATTAAACGAGAGATAGCAAATTTCTCCATGTACTCACTCATATCGATACGGATTAGCGAATCGTCATTATCAAACAAGTATTTGGATAGTTCTTTAGCCAATTGGGTTTTACCAACACCTGTAGGGCCAAGGAATATGAATGAGCCGATAGGACGGTTAGGGTCTTTAAGGCCGGCACGGTTACGTTGTATAGAACGTACAATCTTTTTAATGGCATCTTCCTGGCCAATAACTTTGCCCGTAAGGTTATCCATCATTTTAACCAAGCGGTTGCCTTCGTTTTGGGCTACACGTTGCACAGGTATGCCTGTCATCATGGCTACCACTTCGGCAACATTATCTTCAGTAACAGTTTGGCGGTGGGTGCGGGTTTCTTCTTCCCAGGCTTTTTTTGCTACCTCTAATTGCTCAAGCAACTGGCGTTCGGTATCGCGGAGGCGGGCAGCCTCCTCGTAACGCTGGCTTTTAACAACCTTGTTTTTCTCGTCTTTAATGTCCTCTATCTTCTGCTCAATGTCTATAATAGTTTGAGGTACATTGATATTGGTAATGTGTACGCGAGAACCTGCCTCGTCTAACGCATCAATAGCTTTA
>CAMBQF010000122.1 GCA_945869825.1 Chitinophaga pinensis
ACAACCCTTAACCCTGAATTCCGTACGTTACGCCGTGTAACTATTGATAGTGCTGCCGAGGCAGACCGTATATTCTCTATGCTTATGGGTGATGATGTTCCGCCACGCCGAGAGTTTATTGAGAAACACGCTAAATACGCTAAAATCGACATCTAGTCAGTTAGCTTTTTATATTATAAAGGGCTGCCAATAACGGGCGGCCCTTTTTTGTTGGGTTACGCGCTATTTAGCCATTGCCTAAGCTGCTTTACCATGCCTAAATTCCAAGGCACAAAAAAGCCCCCGTTAATCACCAGGGGCTTTTATAGTAAGTTGTATAAACCTTATTTGGTTGGCTTGGTCCGGCGTGGCTCAACACCAAACACCTCTGTACTACGTGGTGTTTGCTTTGCAGAATTGCCAGGCATATGAGTTATTGCAGGGCTGGTGAAAGAACCTTTAGTAGTTTGTGGGTTATTACCCTCTACCAAAATACGGGTAGGCTGGGCAGTAAAAACAGCTTGGTTTTTAGACGCAACCTTTTGCACATTTACCTGGGCGCATAAGCCTAAGGTAAAAAGCAATGCCGCTATTGTAATTATATGTTTCAGCATAAACAATTAGTCTAAAACAGTTAATGTACGGTAATGGGCTTCTATACTTGGGTAGTTATATAACACCTGATTTGTTTGTGGGAAAAACTCCCATTGTATAGTAACGGTGGTAGGAGTACCTGGGGTAACTGATATAGGAACAGTTAACGAATGATTCCAACCATTAAAGAAACCGTCAATATCATCTCCTTCGCCAACAGTTGCGTTAGAAGTTACAACAGGCGTACCGTTTACAACAACCCTGAATTGTGCCCACATAGCCGAGAAAACAGTGCCGACATAAGTACCCGAAGCTGCAAAAGTTACATAGCTGGTAGCGCTTTGCGGGGTGTAAGTAACAGTCATTTGTGGTATATCAGTGTACGTGCTGGAAGCAGTGTTTACATCAGTAGTGCCGCGTACAAAATATTTGTTGCCACCTAAACCAGTAGGTCCGGTTGGGCCTGTAGCACCATTAGCACCAGCAGGGCCTTGCGCACCCGACGGACCAGCAGGTCCTGATGGGCCAGCAGGGCCTTGAGCACCGGCAGGGCCAGTAGGGCCAACACTACCAGTAGGGCCATTAGCGCCTGGGTCGCCAGTTGGGCCTTGAGCTCCGGCAGGCCCAGCTGGGCCAGTTGGGCCATCAATACCTTGTATGCCTTGTGGACCCGCAGGACCAGCAGGGCCAGTAGGACCATCGACACCCGCAGGGCCTGTTGGGCCGGGGGCTCCGTTAACACCATTTACACCATCAATACCGGCAGGGCCTTGCGGACCTGTTGGGCCAGGGGTGCTATTGTTAGCGCCACCTAAACCGCATACCCACTGGGTAGCGTTAAAGTAGCAAAACGATAACGAATCGGTATTGAACACTAATAAACCGGTTGCAGGCGCTGCAATACCATTCATTTCATTTGTGTTCATTCGGGTAATAAGGGTACCCTTAACCTTAGATGATAAGTCTAACAACGCGCTTGGGTCGGGCGTTGTGGTACCAATGCCCACATTGTTTTGGGCAGAAACACTTGCTGTAGCAACAATTAGCCACAGGCTAGTCATTAACAGGACACTCTTAAATCGTATAATTTTGTTCATAGGCTATGGTTGGTAATAATCATAAACTTCACAAAAATATTTTTTATTTTCAAACTTTGATACATAATTCAACAAATTTTACTGTTTGGCAGAAATTAGTTTTACAGTTATCATTTTTCAAATGTTAAATACCAACCAATATTAATTTTTAGTATTATTTTAAATTGCTGTAAATCAGTGTATTGTATTTTATTTTTATTTTTTCTTCATTATTGAACGAGTAAGAAATATTAAAATGATATTAGAGCTAACCGCTTTACTCTAGCGATAGTTGCGTTGAGAAATTTCAAATTTGTACTTTTGAGAACTTATTATTTAAGCAAGATGAAAAAAACAACCCTTCTGTCGGCCTTATTATTAATTGTTGCCACCGTATTTGCCCAAAGGGGTAAAGATGGCAATAAAACAATATCAGCCGCAGGTATTATAGTTAATGAGTATACCATACTTACTGCCGATGCAGCAGCAGGGCAAACCACTATAACTGTTGCCAACAATGGCCTAAACGCCAACAACCGCTTTACAGCCAACCTTGCCGCAGGCGATTTGGTGATGATAATACAAGCACAGGGGGCGAGTATAAATGCAGTGTCAGACGATATAACATATGGTGCTATAACAGCATTAAACAATGCTGGCAATTACGAGCTTGTTCAGGTTAAATCTGTATCGGGCAGCAACGGGATAAATTTGGATTGTGCCTTACAGTTTAGCTATACCGACACGGGCAAGGTGCAGGTAGTGCGTATTCCGCGCTATAACACACTTACTGTAAATGCTAATGCTGATATTACCTGCCCCTCATGGAACGGTACTAGCGGTGGTGTTATTGCAATAGAGGTATTAGGCACTACTACTATAAATTCTAACGGTAAAATAACGGCAACAGGAAAAGGGTTCCGTAGCGGCAAATCAAACGAAAATGAATCGACCTATGGTGTATTGAATTACCGTACACCTGATGCACCCGGAGGTGCTGAAAAGGGTGAGGGTATTGCAGGTAGTGTATTAGACTATGATGGCTTAAACGGACGTTATGGTAGGGGAGCACCTGCCAACGGCGGCGGCGGCGGTAATGGCCATAACTGCGGCGGCGGTGGTGGTGCCAATGGGGGAGAGATAGAGCAATGGACAGGCACTGGTCTGCCAGATAACTCCAACGCAAACTGGGCACAAGCGTGGGAACTGGAAGGTACCGGGTTTTCTACTTCATCATCGCATGGTGGTGGTAAAGGCGGCTATTCATTTTCTGCCAACGACCAAAATGCTCTCACTACACCCTTATATACATCGGCCTGGGGTGGCGATTGGCGCCACAATATGGGCGGCTTAGGCGGAAGGCCTGTTAGCCCGCAGATTACCACACGTGCTTTTTTGGGCGGTGGCGGTGGTGCCGGCGATCAAAATGATGGTACGGCAGGTGATGGTGGCAACGGTGGCGGCTTTATCTACGTGATGTCGTACGGTGTTGTAACCGGTGGCGGCATTGTAGAAGCTAACGGGGCTGACGGTGGTAACTCTGGCGGTGGCTTTAATACAGGCAAAGACGGTGCTGGTGGCGGCGGCGGTGGTGGTACTATCATCTTCCAATCGGCCCAACAAATGACTAACCTTACCTTTAACGCCAATGGTGGCAAAGGGGGTAACCTGGTGCAGCTTTTTGGTGTTGATGTGTATGGCACAGGCGGCGGCGGCGGCGCAGGCCGCGTAGCTACAAGCCCTGGCACATATAGCGTTAATGTTTTAGGCGGTGCTAATGGTACTTCATCATCGGCGGCAGTATTTGAATTTCCTCCTCAGGGCGCAACACGCGGTTTTCAGGGTGTATCAACAAACACACTTACTGTGTTTGACTTAACTGCAGAGGGCGATACTGCCTGCACAGGCCAGCAGGCTACGTTATTTGCTGATATTTTAGGCACATTACCCAACGGCTATACCATTACATGGCTTGATACGGCTAACGGAGGTTCGGTTATAGGTACAGGCCAAGCCTTACAATTTACAGCTAACCCGCCACAAACCGTGTTTGTGGGTACCTGCCCCGGTACATTTACTATACCCGTGCAAATTATTGGTGGCCTGCCACCAACTGCAGGTTTTGTGTTTACTGATTTAGGTGGGTACGATGCTTCATTTACTAATAACTCAACCAACGGTACTAGCTATAGCTGGAATTTTGGCGATAACGGCACATCAACCGAAGCCAACCCTACACACCAATACCCCAGCGATGGTAACTATAACGTTACCCTTATAGCTACTAATGATTGTGGTAGCGATACCATTACCCAAAATGTTTATGTGGCTAAAACAGCAATAAATGAAAACCCTGCACAGGCAGTTAAGGTAATACCTGGGGCTGAGCAAGGACAATACTTTGTAGACCTAGGTAATAGTGTATGCCAAAACATAACAGTAATGGTAAATGATATAAGCGGGCGTATACTACAAAAAGCCACGTTGTATTACAGCGGCAGCGGTTTTGTTGGCCCTATAAATATTAGTAATTACAGCGCGGGTATGTACCTGCTATCATTAAACTGCCTGAATAAAACATATTACGCCAAGCTAATAGTTAGGTAATTGGCTTTAGGATTTGATTATGGATATTCATCATATTTCGCCCGGGCAACTTACGCTTGCGGATATAAACAGGATTGTAAATAATGACTTACGTATTGAGCTGTCTGACGAAGCAAAAGGGTTAATTATAAAATGCCGCGAATATTTAGACCGTAAAATGGCAGGTAGCGATACCCCTATTTATGGCATTAACACAGGCTTTGGCGCATTGTATAATGTTAAAGTAGCCGATGCTGATTTGGCATTGCTGCAAAAAAACCTGGTAATGTCGCATGCATGCGGCATGGGTGCCGAGGTGCCGCAACATATAGTAAAGCTAATGCTGTTGCTAAAGGTGCAATCGCTGGCTTATGGTAACTCTGGTGTACAACTTATTACTGTGCAGCGCCTCATCGATTTTTATAATAACGATGTGCTGCCTGTTGTTTACGAGCAGGGTTCATTGGGTGCTTCGGGCGATTTAGCCCCCCTGGCCCACCTCTCGCTGCCATTGCTTGGCCTTGGCGAGGTTAACTACAAAGGCGAACGTATGCTTAGTGCAGAGGTGCTTACCCTGCTTGGCTGGCATCCTATTGAACTGCAAAGCAAAGAAGGGCTGGCGCTGCTAAACGGCACCCAGTTTATGAGTGCCTACGGAGTGGCCTGCCTGCTAAAGTCGCAGCGTTTAGCTAATTGGGCCGATACCATAGCAGCTATATCGCTGGATGCCTTTGATGGTCGCCCCGAGCCTTTTGTAGATGCGGTACACCTTATCCGCGCACATAAGGGGCAATTACAAACTGCCCGTGCTATCAGGGCTATTTTAGAAGGGAGCGAATTGCTGGCACAGCCTAAAAAGCATGTGCAAGACCCTTATTCTTTCCGCTGCATACCGCAGGTGCATGGCGCATCGAAGGATGCGATTGAGTATGCCGAAAACATATTTACCACAGAGGTTAACTCGGTTACCGATAACCCCACGTTGTTTCCTGATGAGGACCTGATTATATCAGCAGGTAACTTCCACGGGCAGCCGTTAGCTTTGGCGTTAGACCATTTGGCTATTGCCGTTGCAGAGTTGGGCAGCATATCAGAACGCCGCACCTACCAGCTAATAGCAGGTTTACGGGGCCTGCCACCATTCCTTGTTTCTAAGCCCGGCTTAAACTCAGGCTTTATGATACCGCAGTACACCGCAGCATCTATTGTAAGCCAAAACAAACAATTGGCTTCGCCGGCATCAGTAGATAGTATTGTATCATCAAACGGGCAGGAAGACCATGTAAGTATGGGCGCAAACGCCGCTACCAAAGCGCTTAAAGTGGTTAATAATTTAGAAAGCATATTAGCTATTGAGCTTTGCAACGCCGCACAGGCATTGGAATTCCGAAGGCCGCTCAAATCATCGCCTGCCATAGAAACCCTGGTAACCGAATACCGCAAAGTGGTGCCTTTTGTTGAGGAAGACCGCCTGATGTATCCCAACATGCATAGCTCTATCGGGTTTATCAGGGAGTATTCGCTCTAATCAGATAGTTTGCAAATCAGGGAAGGTGATTTCCGTCTCTTAATAAAGGATTGATCAAGTTCTCTATCCAATTCCTCTTTATTAATTACATAGGTAACAGATTGTTAACGGGTAAATAACCTAAGAACAATTGAATTACTTATCTTTACAATAATGCAGCCCATACTACGCATATTGCTGTTTCCTGTTGCCGCACTGTATGGTGTGGGTATATGGTTGCGCAATAAGCTGTTTGTATGGGGTGTGCTTAAGCAAACGGGTTTTGATAAGCCTGTAATTGTGGTAGGCAACATTAGCACGGGGGGTACCGGCAAAACCCCACATGTAGAGTATCTGGTTAAACTACTTAGTGTAACACGCGATATTGCAACCCTTAGCCGAGGCTATGGCCGCAAAAGCAAAGGCTTTTTATGGGTAAAAGGCGATGGCCTGCCAACAGAGTATGGCGATGAGCCGTTACAGCTAAAACAGAAATTTACAACGCTTGATGTAGCTGTTTGTGAGGATAGGGTAAAGGGCATAAACCAAATTTTAGAGGAGCGCCCATATATAAATACTTTGTTGTTAGACGATGCCTTTCAGCACCGCTATGTAAAGCCAGGCTTAGCTATTGTGTTAGCTGATTACCACAGCTTGCCCAACAATGATTATTTGTTACCATCGGGAAATTTGCGCGAGCCATTAACGGCCCTGCGCCGTGCCGATGCCATAGTAGTTACCAAAACATCTAAATACTTTTCTCCGCTAGAGCGTGAGGGCATCATCCAGAAGCTAAAAGCGGGGCCTGATAAACCTGTTTTTTTCTCGTACTACAACTACGGTGCTTTGGTTCCATTTGCAGAGAACGAGGCAACGCTGGCTACTAATACCAAACTTAATAAAGACAGCAACCACAATATATTGCTGCTAACCGGCATTGCCAATGCTGAGTATATGAAAGACTACCTTGCTGAAACGTTGTTGCGCGAGGTGCACCACATGGAATTTAAGGACCATTACCAGTTTACTGAAGGAGATATAGAGAAGCTTACCCAAAAATTTTCTACTATTGCGGGGAAAAACAAATTGATTGTTACTACCGAAAAGGACGCGGTGAGGCTAAGGGCTGCTAGTTTGCAGCCTAAACTGGCGGGTTTGCCGCTGTTTTATTTGCCTGTTGAGGTGGCTTTTCATGGTAACGACAAAGAAGCATTTGATAAACTGGTAAACGATTATGTTAGAAACTATTAAGCAAACGGCCGAGTATTTAAAACAACGCACCGGCCTTACCCCTAAATACGGCATTATACTGGGCAGCGGCCTGGGCGGATTGGTAGATGAGATTGAAACGCTGCATAAAATACCCTATACCGAAATACCTAATTTTCCTGTATCTACCGTAGAGGGTCACAGTGGCAACCTGATATTTGGTTACCTTGGCGGCAAGCTGGTGGTAGCCATGCAGGGGCGCTTTCATTTTTATGAGGGCTATGCTATGGAGCAGGTGGTTTTTCCTGTGCGGGTGCTAAAATATATTGGGGTTGAAACGCTGTTTGTGTCTAACGCCGCAGGTGGTATGAACCCGGCGTTTGAAATTGGCGACTTAATGCTGATTAACGACCACCTTAACCTACAACCCAACCCGCTGATTGGACCTAATAATAAAGAACTGGGTCCTCGCTTTCCTGATATGAGCGAGCCATACAGCCATGCCCTTATAGAGAAAGCTGAGAAAGTAGCGGCTACTATTGGCATTAAAGTACAGAAAGGTGTTTATGCGTCTGTTACCGGCCCTACGTTTGAAACCCCTGCAGAATACCGCTGGTTTTGGCGCATTGGTGCCGATGCTGTTGGTATGAGTACCGTGCCCGAAGTTATTGTTGCCCGCCACATGGGGGTAGAGTGCTTTGCGGTTTCTGTTATTACCGACCTTGGCGTTGAAGGCCAGGTGCATAAGGTAAGTCACGAAGAGGTACTACAAGCGGCTAACACTGCAGCAGGTAAACTGACCAAGCTTATTACGGAGTTGGTGAGAACGCTTTAAATGTCTACCCAATAACACACCCCGCCTTCGCTTCGCTCGGCACCCCTCTCAAGAGGGGATGTTTTCTACAACCGCATGGTGAGATTCCTGCTTTCGCATGAATGACATTCTGCACTACGCCAAGGCTAACCCTTCTTTACCTTCAGCTTTTAGCTTGGCAATGCGTTTGTGCATTATATAGAACCATAGTGGCGGTATGGTAGAAAGCAGCATCATGCCAGGGTAGCCTGTTGGCATTTGGGGTGCTTCTTCGTAGTGCTTTAGTACCTGGTATTTGCGGCTGGCTTTGTAGTGGTGGTCGCTGTGGCGCGATAGTTCAAATAACATAAGCCTGCCTACCACATGGCTGCTGTTCCAAGAGTGGATGGGCATGGTACGCTCGTAGCTGTTTTCGCCTGTTTTTTTGCGTCGCAGGCCATAGTGCTCAATGTAGTTTACAATCTCCAGCGATATAGCCCCTATGGTAGCTGCTATCCAAAAATAGAGCATAGGCATCAACCCAAAAATAAGAAATATGGCAATAAGCAAACTGGCTTGTATAAGCTGGTATTGTATCATCTCGTTGTGGATAGAAAGCACGCTGCGGCCCTCTTTGCGCATTTGTTTAGCTTCTATTTTCCAGGCTGATATATAGCCCATAATCATAGAGCGGGGAATAAAGGCGTAAAGGCTTTCGCCGTAGCGCGATGATGCAGGGTCTTCATCAGTACTTACATTTTTATGGTGGCCACGGTTATGCTCTATAAAAAAGTGCATATACAGCGATGACAGTAATAGTATCTTAGCCATCAACTGTTCACTTTTATTAACCCTGTGACCAAGCTCGTGAGCAACGTTTATACCCAATGCGCCGCAGCCTACGCCTAACGATAAGGTGCGCCCAACAATTTCAAGTGTAGTAAGGGTTGGGTCTTGTATCGTAAACAGGTATAGAATAATCATGCTCCATTGCAAGGGTACTATGGCATATACCAAGAAATCGTAGATAGGGTCGTTTTTTATCATTTCCTCCTCGGCAGCAGAAAGGTTCTTTTCATCAACCGGAACAAACAACTCAAACAAAGGAACAAGGAAAAACGCGTACAGCGGAGTGGCAAATGTTAGCCAACCATGCTGTGTTATTGATATTAAACCCGTTGCAACAGCAGTAAACACTGTTAAATATTTTAAAGCCCTTAATTTCATAATTACAAACTTGAATCTAATATACAAATATATTCAATGTAAACTAAAAAACAAATAATAGTTTACTTTTTTTAGCTTCCCCTAAATAATGCGTATAATTGCGTGCATTTTTATGGGAAGACGATCGACTAATAAGACACGCAATATAGACCCGGAGCGCCAGGCTGAGTGGATTGCTTTACTTTCACCACACTTTCGAGATAAAGGGATAAAAAACTTTAGTATGGATGATATGGCAGAAGTTATTGGCATAAGCAAGGCTACGCTGTATAAGTATTTCAAGTCTCGCGATGAGATTGTGGCCCTCTATATTACCGATAAGATAGCCCGGTCGGCAGGGTTTGTTACACGGTTGCACGATGAGACGTTGCCCTATATAGACCGTTATAAAAACGCGGTGGCTTATTTTTGCCAAACAGTTGCCGACACCTCTGTTTTATTGCTTGC
>CAMBQF010000123.1 GCA_945869825.1 Chitinophaga pinensis
GTCCCGAAAGCAAACAGGAATATAAATTAGAGAGCGGCAGCGTCAGCCGGATAAAATAAGTGGGTACTGAAGAAAAAATAAAATTTGCTGTTGTTGGCTGTGGGCACATTGGTAAGCGCCATGCCGAAATGGCTATGCGCAACCCAAACGCCCAACTGGTGGCCCTGGCCGATGTGAGGCCTAAACAGGATTTGGGTATTGATAGTTACAATGTGCCATTTTTCTCTTCAATTGAAGAAATGCTTGGCGCAGGTATTGATATTGACGTCGTGTGTATTTGTACCCCAAATGGCCTGCATGCTGAGCAATCGATAAAAGCGCTGGAAGCCCACAAGCATGTAGTGTGCGAAAAGCCTATGGGCCTTACTAAAGCCGAGTGCGAACAGGTAATATTTAAATCGCTGCAGGTGTCGCGCCACGTGTTTTGTGTTATGCAAAACCGTTATTCGCCACCATCAAAATGGATTAAAGAGGTAGTAGACCAAAAGCTGCTGGGCGATATTTTTATGGTGCAGGTAAACTGTTATTGGAACCGTGATGAGCGCTACTATAAGCCAGGCAACTGGAAAGGTACCAAAAACCTTGACGGTGGCACCCTTTTTACCCAATTTAGCCATTTTATTGATATAATGTATTGGCTGTTTGGTGATATTAGCGATATTAATGCCCGCTTTAACGACTTTACCCACAAAGGCATAACCGAGTTTGAAGATTCAGGCTTTATCAATTTTAACTTTGTAAACGGGGGCATGGGTAGTATTAACTATTCTACCGCTGTTTGGGATAAAAACCTGGAAAGCAGCATCACCATTATTGGCAGCAAAGGCAGCATAAAGCTTGGCGGACAGTATATGAACGAGGTAGAATATTGTCACATAAAAGATTACACAATGCCCGAGTTGGAAGAAACCAACCCGCCCAACGATTATGGCCCCTACAAAGGCTCTGCGGCTAACCACCATTTTGTAATTGAAAATGTGGTAGAAACCCTGCAAGGTAACACAACAGCAACCACAAACGCCCTTGAGGGCCTTAAGGTTGTTGAAATTATAGAACGGATATACAGCTTAAAGAAATAATATTTATGTACCAAAAGTTATTGAATAAAGACACAAAAGTAGCCCTTATAGGTTTGGGTTACGTTGGCCTTCCTATTGCCCTGGCATTTGCGCGCAAAGTATCGGTTATTGGCTTTGATATTAATGAGAAACGCCTGGAAATGATGCGTAATGGCATTGACCCTAGTGAAGAGCTTGAAAAAAGCGATTTTGAGGGCTGTGATATTACGTTCACATCATCAATAGAAGAGCTGAAGAAAGCTACATTTTTTATTGTGGCGGTACCAACCCCGATAGACGAGCACAACCTGCCCGATTTGAAACCGTTGTTAGGGGCGTCAAAATCGGTAGCACAGGCCCTTAAGCCCGGCGATGTAGTAGTATACGAATCTACCGTTTACCCCGGTTGTACAGAGGAAGATTGCATTCCGGTATTGGAGCAGGTTTCTGGTCTTAAATACATGACCGATTTTAAAGTAGGTTACTCGCCAGAGCGAATTAACCCCGGCGATAAAGAGCATACCCTGGCTAAAATTACCAAAGTGGTTTCGGGTTGCGATGAAGAATCGCTGGACCTCATAGCCAAAGTGTACGAATTGGTTGTAGAAGTGGGTGTATTTAAAGCCGCATCTATAAAAGTAGCCGAGGCCGCAAAAATTATTGAAAACACCCAGCGCGACGTTAACATCGCACTAATGAACGAATTGTCTATCATCTTCCAGAAATCGGGTATTAACACTTTTGATGTATTAGAAGCAGCAGGTACCAAATGGAACTTCTTAAAATTCGTTCCGGGCCTTGTTGGTGGGCATTGCATTGGTGTAGACCCATACTACCTAACCTATAAAGCCAAAGAAATGGGCTACCACAGCCAGGTTATAAACTCTGGCCGCGCTATTAACGACAGCATGGGGGCATACATTGCTAACCTGGTAGTTAAAAAAATGATTGCGGCAGGCAAAGACCCACACGTAACACGCGTTTTGGTAATGGGCGCAACGTTTAAAGAAAACGTTAGCGACATTCGTAACTCCAAGGTTGCTGATGTTATTGCCGAGTTAAAATCATTCAGCGTAAATGTTGAGGTTGTTGATGCGTTTGCCGATAGTGATGAATTGCAACACGAATATGGGTTCCCTTTGTTAGAGCAACCCGGTACAGGTTACGATGCTGTTGTTGTTGCTGTTAACCACAAGCAATACTTGGACTTAGACGAGGCATATTTTAAAAGTATAACAGCAGATAAAGCGTTGCTGTTTGATATTAAAGGAATCTACCGCGGCAAAATAAATGAGCTGCAATACATGAGCTTATAAATGAAAGTTCTGGTTGCCGGCGGGGCAGGATATATTGGTTCTCACACCGTAGTCGAGTTATTGGCTGCCGGGTACGAGGTTGCTATAGTAGACAACTTTGTAAACTCAGAACCTTTTATTCTTGACAACATCCGCAAGGTATCAGGCAAAACCTTTTCTTTTAAAGAGCTTGATTTAACAGATAAAACCGCCCTTTTTTCTTTCTTTGAAAAAGAAAAAGACATAGCGGCAATTATCCACTTTGCTGCGCTAAAAGCTGTTGGCGAATCGGGTTTGCAGCCATTGCGTTACTACCAAAACAATTTGGTGTCGCTATTTAACCTGTTAGAGTGTGCCGATAAATTTGGAGTAGGCAACTTTCTTTTCTCATCATCGGCTACCGTGTACGGCCAGGCCGAGGTGTTGCCTGTAACAGAGCAAAGCCCTGTTATAGCGCCAGAGTCGCCCTATGGCAACACAAAAAAAATAGCCGAAGAAATTATTCGCGATGTAACCAAGGCAACTAACTTACACGGCATTTGCCTACGCTATTTTAACCCCTGCGGAGCACATAACTCTGCCTTGTTAGGCGAATTGCCACGCGGAATACCCAACAACCTGGTGCCGTACATTACCCAAACCGCCGCAGGTCTTCGCCAAAAGTTAAGCATATATGGCAACGATTATAATACACCCGATGGTACTGCCATTCGCGATTATATACATGTGGTAGACCTTGCCAAAGCCCACGTTACAGCCCTTACCCGCATGGCTGGTGGCAAGCAGAAAGAGCAGTTTGAAATATTTAACATAGGCACCGGTATTGGCTATACTGTTTTGCAGGTGGTAAATGCTTTTGAAAGCGTAAACGGCCTTAAACTTAACTATGAATTTGCCCCCCGCAGAAAGGGCGATACAGAATCACTGTATGCCGATACCACTCTGGCAAATAATGAGCTGGGCTGGAAAGCGGAACTGGGGCTAAACGACATGATGGGCTCTGCCTGGAAATGGCAACAGGGCCTTGCCCAAACACAAGACAAAAACTAATGGAAACGGCGCGTAAAATATTAATTACCGGCGGAGCGGGCTTTATAGGTTCGCATGTGGTTAGGTTGTTTGTAAAAAGCTACCCCAATTATACCATATACAACCTTGATGCGCTTACCTATGCAGGCAATTTAGAAAACCTGCGTGATGTAGAAAGCAAACCTAATTACCGGTTTTTAAAGGCTGACATTACAGATGCTGCAGCGCTGGAAGATTTGTTTGCCAAACATGGTTTTGATGGCATTATCCATCTGGCGGCAGAGTCGCATGTGGATAGGTCTATACACGGGCCAACGCAATTTGCCCTAACAAACGTTATAGGCACCGTAAACTTGCTAAATGTGGCAAAGAATTATTGGGCGCATAACCCGATGGTAAATGGCATTGAAAACCGTTTTTACCATGTTTCTACTGATGAGGTGTATGGTTCGTTAGGCGACGAAGGATTGTTTACAGAAGAAACCCCATACGACCCCCGCAGCCCTTATTCGGCATCAAAAGCCTCGTCCGACCATTTTGTGAGGGCCTTTTACCACACCTATAAGCTGCCTGTTGTTATATCAAACTGCTCTAACAACTACGGTTCGTACCATTTCCCTGAAAAGCTTATACCGCTGGCCATACACAACATAAAAAACAATTTCCCTATACCGGTTTATGGCAAAGGCGAGAATGTGCGCGACTGGCTTTTTGTAGAAGACCATGCGCGTGCCATTGATGTTATTTTCCATAAAGGCGTAAATGGCGAAACCTACAATATTGGTGGCCATAACGAGTGGAAAAACATTGACCTAATCCATCTGTTGTGTAAAATAATGGATACCAAGCTGGGCCGCCCCGAAGGGACATCGGCCAGGCTGATAACCTTTGTTAAAGACCGCGCCGGGCACGACCTTCGCTATGCTATCGATTCATCTAAACTTCAGCGCGAGTTGGGTTGGGTGCCATCGTTACAGTTTGAAGAAGGCCTGGAAAAAACCGTTGAATGGTACCTTGCCAATGAAACCTGGCTGCACCATGTTACCAGCGGCGATTACCTTAAATATTACGAAACCCAATACCACAAACGTTAATGTATACCACCCCATACCATACCAACGATTTAAGTAAACTATCTTTTCTTGTAACAGGTGGCGCTGGCTTTGTTGGCTGCAATATTGTAGAGTACCTTCTTAAACAGGGCGCTAAAAAAGTGCGTGTGCTGGATAACCTTTCGCAGGGGTATATAGAAAACCTGGAGGAGTTTAACGGCAACCCTGCTTTTGAATTTATGGAGGGCGATATTACCAACCTTGATGATTGCCGCAACGCGTGTGATGGAATAGATTACGTAACCCACCAGGCTGCTTTAGGCTCGGTACCCCGTTCAATAAAAACACCCGAAAAAACCAACGCGGCCAATGTTGATGGTTTTTTGAATATGCTTATTGCCGCCCGCGATGCCAATGTTAAACGCTTTGTTTACGCCAGCTCATCATCAGTATACGGCGACAGCCCGGCACTGCCCAAGCTGGAGCAAAACACAGGCAAGCCACTTTCTCCTTACGCGGTGTCTAAATATGTAAATGAGTTGTATGCCGATGTATTTCACAAATGCTATGGCATGGAAGTAATAGGACTGCGCTACTTCAATATTTTTGGCCCTAAGCAAAGCCCTAAAGGCGCTTATGCTGCGGTTATACCATTGTTTATCCAGGGGATATTTGACAACGAAGCCCCTTACATTAATGGTGACGGCGAGCAAACCCGCGACTTTACCTTTGTAGAGAATGCTGTACAGGCCAACATTAGGGCCATGTTTGCCACCAACCCTAATGCTGTTGGTCAGGTATACAATATTGCCGTTGGCGACAGGATTACCATTAACTTTTTATTTGACGAACTGGCCAGCCTGGCAGGCTCTACGCTTAAAGCCAACCACCGCGACGACAGGGAAGGAGACATTCGCGATTCATTAGCGGATATTTCTAAGGCGCGGGAGCTGATGGGATATAACCCGCAAATAAAAGTAGGCGAGGGGCTTAAGAAAACACTCGACTGGTTTAAATCCAACAAGAAATAACCTAACTATACATTGAAGCGCTGGGCAATATACACCGTGGCTACATTGGCTGCGTGGTTCTTTATCCATTGCGGCTATTTATTGGTTGATGGCTTTAAAAGCCCTGTAGGCAAGTCTGACGTAGCTGTTGTGCTGGGCAACAAAGTAGAGCCCAATGGGCAACCATCGCCCCGGCTTAAGGCCCGGCTTGATGCGTCGATGGAATTATTTCAAAAAGGTAATACAAGCAACATAATTGTAAGCGGTGGCCACGGCAAAGAGGGCTTTTACGAAGCCGATAAAATGAAGGAATACCTTGTTGAGCAAGGTGTGCCCGATAGTGTTATTATAGTTGACAACAAAGGCGACAACACCTTAAAAACAGCCATTAACACGCAGGTTATTTGCAAAGCCAAAGGCTACAAATCGGTTACGGTGGTGTCGCAGTGGTTTCATATAACGCGCACTAAGCAAATGCTAAAAGGCTCGGGATTAGTGGTAGATAGTGCAGCCCCCGATTATTTTGAGTGGCGCGATTTTTATGCCGTAACCCGCGAGTTTGTTGCTTTCTACGCTTATTTGTTGTAGTATTACAGTATGGTAACCCTTGCTAAGTTTATAGATATTGCACTGTCTTTTCCGGAAACGGAAGAGGGCAAACACCAAAGCGAGGGTATAACGGCATTTAAGGTTAAAAAGAAGGTGTTTGCAACCCTAAACGCTAATGAAAACAGGTGTTGCGTTAAGTTTAACGAGATCGACCAAAACGTTTTTTGCACGTTTGATAGTGCAGTTATTTTCCCTGTGCCCAACAAATGGGGCAAGCAGGGGTGGACATTGATTAACCTTGCCAGGGTGAAAAAGGAAATGCTGGTTGATGCCTTAACTACCGCCTATTGTACCGTAGCGCCGCCAAAACTGGCACAACAATTTTTAGATAATTATTAGATGGGCCTATTCTCCAACATATTCGGAAGTAAGAAAAAAGAAGAGGTTTTGCCTCCGGCAGATTATGGCCTTATTAAGGTCGATATGCACTCGCATTTAATTCCGGGAATAGATGACGGGGCACAGACCTTAGAAGAGAGTATAGAGCTTATAAAGGGGTTAAAAGAGCTGGGTTTTACCACGCTGATAACGACACCCCATATTATGAGCGATTTTTACCGCAACAAGCCTGAAACCATTTTGCCGGGACTAGACCTGGTGCGCGAAGAAATTGCGAAGCAGGGCCTTGGTGTTACCATACATGCCGCTGCTGAGTATTACCTTGACGGAGGGTTTGAGAAGAAGATAAAGGAAGAGAAGCTGCTATCGTTTGGTAAAGAGAATTACCTGTTGTTCGAGCTATCATACCTAAACAGGCCAGATAGTATGAGCCGTGTTATCTTCGACCTAATATCAGCAGGGTATAAACCCATATTGGCCCACCCCGAGCGTTACCCATACTTTTACGATAAGTTTGAGGTATACAAAGAAATTGTAGACCGTGGTGCCTTGCTCCAACTCAACACAAACTCGCTTACCGGCTATTATTCACCGGGGGCTAAGGCTATTGCAGAAAGGCTTATTGACGAAGGGTTGGTAAGTTTTATAGGCACTGATACCCACAAAACCGGCCACGTAAAAGCATTAGGAATGGCCAGGCAAAGCCCCCATTTATACAGGCTTATTGAAAGTGGGAAGCTAAAGAATATTACGTTAGCTTAATATCAGACAACTTTCTGTTTGGGTTTTGACGCATGTCAAAAATCTTGAAAATTAAAACGTCGTCGTTGCCCATTAATTTGTAATAAATCCGCCAGTGTAGGTAAATGATATATCGTATATCACCTAAAGTATTAGCATCATAGTCAGCTAGCCCGCTAAGAGGATACTTTGCTAATTGACGGGTACGTTTTAATATCTCCTTCTGAATTTTTTTGGCAGCAGTTGTCGATAAGGCTTGGTAGTAAAGGAAAATTAAATCTAAATCGTATAGTGCAGCCTCGTCCCAAATAATGTTTTTCAGAGGCATTAGCGTAATCTTTTTTCCAGTTCTTTTTGATTAACGCCTTGCTTTTTGCTATAACGTGCCTCTGCGTCTTTTGCTGCAGAAACAACGCCTTTCGAGCCTTTATAGGCCAAAGTTTTAGTATAGTTATGTTCAATAATATCTGCTTGTAATTTTTTTAACGATTTAATGGTTTGCTCATCATCAATGTCCATTAGCCAACGCATTAAATCCATTTTCTCAGCCAGCATATTCATACAAAAATATATTTAAGCAAATATAAAAAGAAAAGGGGTTAGAACTAACCGCTAAACATCCCCCTCTTTAAAGAAAAGCAGCCTGCCCGGTGCACAGCCAGAATAGTCGGTATGGGCATTAAAGGTGCCATTCATCATCCACCGGCCCATTGTGGGGTTGTAGGTTATAAACGATGCTACGTTTTTATAGCACCATGTAAAACCCGGTTTGCAATTGCTGCTGTTTACTGTGTTTTCGCTATAGTTAAAGTTCAGCCCATCGTATACACCTTCCATCTGCCAGTTACCAAAGTAGTTCTCATCATCAAACCAAAAAATATAGCAATGGCCTGTAATTTTGCCCTCGTGCTGTTCAATGGTCATAACGGCTTGAAACACTAAATCTGAGTCGCCGGGGGTAACAAAATTTTCCTGGTAAAACGCCCCTTTCCATACCCCGGTAATATCAGACATGTTTTGCATGCCCTGGCTTTTAGCAGCCAAAGAAATCATACAAAGGAAGGAAAAAAGGGTAACCCGCACGGCCTGTGTTAAATTAATGTTAATTAATTCTTAACGCTAAGTTAACAATAATGTTTAAGAAAATGCATAACCCCCGGTATGGATGGCTAAAATTTTTGTTCCCGAAGGAAATAAACCCTTGTTTATCAAGCTATAAAGCCCTAAAAAAAGTTTAGCGGTGTACACACTGTCTAAGGGTATTTGGTTGATTTTTTCAAACTGTTCTTTAAAGGCCAGCAGCTCGGGTGTGGTTTTAGCGTATCCTCCGCAGTGGTAATCGGTATTTATGCTCCACCCATTTGTATGGCCCACGTATTTTTCTACTTCGGCCGTAAGTGTGTCTTCTCCTTTTAAAACAGAAAAACCCATATAGGTTGTATTGGGCAGCGCAGCCGTTATAAGTCCCGCTAACGTAGTTCCCGTGCCGCAGGCACAGGCAACATAATCGTAACCATTAACGCTATTTAATATCTCCGCAGCGCCTTTAACACCAAGGGCATTGGCGCCCCCTTCGGGCACCAAAAAGAACGGGCCAAACAACTCATTTAGCCGACTAATAAAAGCCACTTCTGTCTTTAATTTATACTCCTCCCGATTAACAAAATGCAGTTGCATGCCTTGCTCTTGGCAGAATTTTAGCGCCGGCGAAAGGACTCTGCTTGCAAGCTCATCTCCCCTGATAATGCCAATGCTCTTCAGGCCATTTTCTTTACAATAGGCAGCCGTTGCCACCAAATGGTTACTCCAGGCCCCGCCAAAGGTTAAAATGGTATTGTGGCCCAGCTTTTTAGCCTCGTGCACATTATAAATAAGCTTATACAACTTATTGCCCGAAACATAGGGGTGGATTAAATCATCGCGCTTAACAGACAGTTCAACTCCGGTTGAGGTAATCAGCGGGTCGGTAATCTTGTCTATACGGGTGTTAAAATTCACAGCAGATCAAAAGTAGCTAATTTCTACACCTGGCCCTCTATTGCTTATCTTTGCACCATGAGCGACGATATGAGCGGCTTTTCGCGCCTGGATAAACTACAACCGGGCGACTATTACAAAACAGAAGAGGGCTATGTAGTATTTACAGAACAATATTTGCTGCGCCGCGGCTATTGCTGCAAAAACGGCTGCCGCCATTGCCCCTACGGTTTCAACAAATCTAAAGGCGATTTTGATAAGGGGAAGAAATAAAAACCC
>CAMBQF010000124.1 GCA_945869825.1 Chitinophaga pinensis
ATCTTCTGGAATGGTGCGCCATAGTTTAGGGCTGCTTTCTAAGCGGCTAACTAATAAATCGCCGAGGTTGGCATTGCCAATAACTTTGTAATAGTTGGCAAAATAAGGTGGGTATTCACCCTCTTTAGGAAACGGGAATTTTATCATTCGTCCAAAAGTTTATCGTCGTTACCAAGTTCTAACATTTTTATTTCGGGCACTGATGAACCGGCTATGCCACGCACCGAACCATAAAAATCGATGGTATTGGTTAGTACCTTTTCCAGTTGCTTTTCGCGCTCTTTCCATATGCGCTGCATGGCTTTTTTCTCACTGCTAAGGCCATCTTCCATCGCTTTAAAACCTTCCACTATAGCTTCAATTTGCAAACGGAACTCGTTGCCTGTTAAGTAACTATAAAGAAGCTGCATTTTTTCGCCTTTGTTTTCCTGGGCTGAGTTGGCTGTGTAAATTTTCTCCATGGTATCGCGCAATAGCATTACCAATGGTTTAATATCGGCAAATTTGCAAATCCATACACCATCAATTATGCCAAAGCGGTCCAGCTCTTTGGGGTAGGCTTCGGTAACCAATACGGCAACACTGGCTTTTTGGCCTACCATATCGTGTTTCAGCTTCTCAATCCAACCGTGTTCAAAGTTTTTGGTACGCTTTGTCTCGTAGATGATTTTACCGCATTCGTGGCTGTATTTATTACGTACTGTTTGTATTACATCAGCCCCGCGCACCCCTTTACCTACTTCTTCAATTATATCAAACGGAAAAGCCTCTTTTAATAAATCTTCTAAAGCAAGTTCCAGTACCTCGCCCTGCATTTGCATAGAGCCTTGTTCGGCTTTGCGTTGCATTTCAGCAATTAGTTTCTTTTGGTCGTCCAGCTGCTTTTCCTTTTCGGCAAGCATCATGTTTACACGTTCTTGCTCGCTTTTGCGAATATTCTCTTCTAATTGCCCTTTATCTGCCTGAAATTTTTGCATTAACTCCAGTTCAATAGCCTGCCGTTGGTTTGCAACAGCATCTTTAAGTTTAATAAGCTCCATTTCCTTTTCACGGGCATCAGCTTCACGCTTCAGTTTTTCCTCAAAAAGTACTTTCTTTTCCTCTTCCACCTGTTTAAGGTAGGCGCCCGATTTTTCCTGTAATATTTTACGTTCTTCTTGTATTATGCGCTCACGTTCCTCTTCCAGACGTCTTTTAATAGTATCATCGGCCATTGACTTTTGTCGTTCCAGTTCTTTCATCTGTTCTTGCAATTGCTTTTCGCGGTTACCCATCGCAAGCCTGTTTTCCTCTTCACGCTTTTTAAACTCTTTTTCTTTTTCTATTTGTTTTTGGGCATATTCTTTTCTGAGATGCTCTTCTATCTGGGCAGACAAAGCAACATCAGGATCAAATTCGTGTCCACAATTGGGGCATTTTACGTTAATGTTCTGCATAGAGGCTACAATTTAATATCAAAATACAAAACAGGCATAGACAATACGCCAGCAATCATTATAGAATAGAGTAAACGGCTAAGTATTATGTATTGCTTCTTTTCTCTAGCACGCAAGGTTATAACTATGGCTGCCATCAAAGGCAATTGCACAAAAACCATAGCATACCAAAGGGTGTAGTTTAAACCCCAGTTCCACATTACATATTCAAACAGGGCTATAATGCTAAATACTATTATGCACAATGTAAGTGCTAAGTAACGGGTATTGGTGGTGCCCCAGGTAACAGCCAGTGTATGGTTTTTAATCAACCTGTCGCCCTCCATATTTTCCAGGTCTTTAAAATTCTGACGGATAAAATCTGTTAAAAAGGCAAGGAATGAGTACCCCAAAACCACCATAGGCAAAATACCTAACCTTGCAGTAGGAGGCAGGATTGACGAGTCTAAAATAGTATTGAGCTCTTTAGCTAGTTCGGCGAAACCGAAGTAATACTCATACAAAAAAACACTAACAGGTATAAGAGCCATGATAAAAGACAATACCAACTCGCCAAAGCCTGTACTTTTTTTAAGGTATGATGAATAGAACCAGAGGGCAGTAATAGTAAATAACTGAATACCAATAAGGCGCCATGTACGGCATTTGTATGCCAGGTATAGCCCAATAGCCAGCGCGGCTACATTTAATACAATGTGCAGTAGCATAGCCATGCGACGCGTTACGCCCTTGCCAATTTTGTTACTTCCCGGACGGTTTACATGGTCGCTTTTAAGGTCGAAATAATCGTTGATGATGTAGCCTGCTGCTGCTATAAGCACAGACGAAGTAACCAGGAGGGCAAATAGTTGGTTACTCATTGCAAATGCAATGGGCCGGGCTGTATTTATGGTTTTAAAATACAAGTCGGCCTGGTGAATCCAGGTGCCGATTAAAAAAAAGCGGACGCAATACATAGCCAAAGCTAAAAGCAACAGGTTGGGTAAGCGTAGTATTTTTATATATGATAGCATAAGTTTAAAAGCAAATGTATAACGATTTAGCCTGCGTTAGGTTTTACGAAAGTGGATAACGTGCAATGGGGGTAATTGTTTGATTGGCATATAAGCCATTTATATATTTATAATACCCTGTAATAGCTATCATTGCAGCATTGTCTGTACAATACTCAATAGGCGGTATAAATACTTGATAGCCTTTTGTTTGTGATAGATTAATTAATGCTGAACGTAAGCCTTTGTTAGCCGATACCCCGCCCGATATAGCCAGGTGTTTGATGTTTAATTCAGTTGCAGCCTTGTTAAGTTTTTCAATTAGCATATCAACAATAGCCTTGCGGATAGCCGCGCATAAATCGTTCAGGTTTTCGGCTACAAAGTTGGGGTTCTTCTTAACCTCGGCCTGTAAAAAATAGAGTACAAATGTTTTCAACCCGCTGAAACTATAATTAAGGTTAGGCACACGGGCTTTAGAAAAACTGAACTTTGAAGGGTCGCCTAACTCAGCATATTTATCCACTAATGGTCCGCCGGGATAGGGCAGGCCTAGTAGTTTTGCTGTTTTATCAAAGGCTTCGCCGGCGGCATCATCTAAGGTTTCACCAACAATTTCAAAGTTGAAGTAGTTTTTAACCACTACCAATTGCGTGTGCCCACCAGAAACGGTAAGGCATAAAAAGGGGAATTGGGGTTTGTTTTGAAAAAAGCCTCCAGTATCGCGTGTGATAACAGGGTCGGCAGTAATAAAATGGGCCAGGATATGAGCCTGCATGTGATTAACCTCAAGTAGCGGCAGCTTACGCACCAGGGCAAACGATTTGGCAAAAGACGCACCCACCAATAGGGAGCCAATAAGCCCGGGGCCGCGTGTAAAGGCAACAGCATCAACATCATTAACCGAAATACCAGCCGCATTAATAGCAGCATCAACCACGGGTACAATGTTACGCTCGTGGGCACGCGACGCTAACTCAGGCACTACGCCTCCGTATTGTTCATGTATAGCCTGCGATGCTGTTAGGTTGCTCAAAATATCAGTTCCTCGGGCAATTGCTGCCGAGGTGTCATCGCACGAACTTTCTATGGCTAAAATCAATGGCTCTTTCAACATTGCAAAGTTAATCAAAACCTTGTCGCAGAAATAAACCTTATCAGTTTAGGCTTGAAATTTGTAAGCTAAACATTTGTAATCCGTAACTTTGAGCCATTAAGCGATTTTTAAAAATAGTAGCCTGGGTATTTGGCAGCATTTTCTTTTTGATAGTGCTGCTATATTTTGTTATACAAATACCAACCGTACAAACTTGGATAGCCCGCCGTGTTGCGGGTTACCTATCAGACAAACTGGAAACACGGGTAGAGATAGAAGGGGTAAATATACAGTTTTTTGATACCGTAATTTTAGAGGGATTATATATTGAAGATAAGCATAAAGACACCCTCCTATACACTCAAAAGCTTTTTGTAGGTATTAGCAAGCTTGATTTAAATAATAATAAGATATCCTTATCTGAAATAAAGTTGTTAAACAACAATGCTGAACTGAAGAAGTATCCTGGCGAAAACGGCCTGAATTTTCAGTTTATAGCAGATGCCTTTAAAAGCGATAAAAAGAAAACTACAGAGAGTAAGCCATTGCTACTAACCTGCAAACAGCTTACAATGGTAAATAACAATTTTAG
This sequence comes from Chitinophaga pinensis, assembly GCA_945869825.1. Classification (GTDB taxonomy): domain Bacteria; phylum Bacteroidota; class Bacteroidia; order CAMBQF01; family CAMBQF01; genus CAMBQF01. Next base: position 4,117 of record CAMBQF010000124.1, read on the forward strand.
TTACCAGATAGTAGGCAAAAAGCCTCCAGAGTGGGGGTTTGACCCTTCTAATATTGTAGCCAGACATATAAGCGGCGATTTTGGAGATCTTGTAGTGCATGGCGACACAATAGAAGCTAATATTAATTACCTAAGCGCTATTGAAAAGAGCGGGCTGCAGCTAAAATCCTTAAGCTCTAAGTTTACTTTTAGCACACATGAGATGACATTTGATAAGCTGGCACTGGAAAGCAATGCCAGTAAAGTAAACGGAAAAGTAGGCTTTGGGTTTAATAATTTAGGTGCCTTTGCCTACCTGTTTGATAGTGTTAGGGTAAACTTTGACCTGGTAAAAACCCAATTGCAACTGGCAGACCTGGCGTTTTTTTCACCAATGTTGCGCGGGGTAAACCTAAAAGCTGATATAGAAGGTAAATTTACCGGTAGGCTAGGCAAACTAAAAGGCAAAGAGGTAAAAATACAGTATGGTAAAGACACTAAGTTTTATGGCGATGTGACTGTTGCCGGGTTACCAAACGCTGCCGAAACTTTTTTAGACGCTAAAATAAACGGGCTGCAAACCACAGCAAGCGATATAGCCACCATACAAATACCACCTTATAATCAAAAGAAATATATAGAAATACCGCAAGAGGCTTATGCACTAGGTAAAGTAAGCTTTGCGGGGTTTTACACCGGCTTTTTTACAGATTTTGTGGCTAACGGTAAGTTTAACACCGCACTGGGCACTGCTACAACCGACTTGCAACTATCTACTATACCAGGTCAAAAAGAACTGGCGTATAATGGTAATATAAGTACTGATAATTTTAAGCTCGGTAATATGTTGTCAGGTATGGGGCTTGGTGTTGTAAGCCTGAATGCTAATGTTGAAGGTAAAGGATTTGACCTAAAGAGTATAGATACGAAACTAGACGGGCATATTACCGCCTTTGATTATAACTCCTACCGATACCAGAATATTGATTTTGACGGAAGGTTGGTTAAAACAGAATTTATTGGCGGTGTGAACTCTAAAGACCCCAACATGCTGTTGGCATTCGACGGAACTGTTAACTTTAGCAAAGACATACCTACCTATAATTTTGATGCTGATATTGCCCGAATAGATTTAACGGCACTTAATTTTTATAAAGACACTAATAATCTTGTTTTATCGGCCAAAATAACATCTAACATTACAGGTAATACCATAGAAACGCTAAATGGCAATATAGAAATTACTAATTTGAACATGGCCTATGGTGACACTGCCTATGCTTTGGGCGATGTATCTGTATATTCTGATGTAGCAAGCAGCCCCAAGCAATTACGTCTGGTATCAGACATTGCCGATGTAAACATAATAGGCAACTACCATTTGCAATCGCTGCCAAAGGCGGCAATGCGCACAATAAACACATTTTTACCATCGTACCTTGTAATACCAACAAAAGCAGAAAAGCCCAATAAAAAAAATGCAAAGCTTGCAGCTGCTACCGCACAAGATTTCAGATTTACTGCTTTCATAAAAAATACTACAGCGGTTACAGATGTTTTTTTACCAATCCTTTCTATACAACCTGGTGCAAGGTTGCAAGGCAGCTACAAGTCTGCTACTGATGACATACTATTATCCGGTTCAATACCAAATATGGAGATATCGGGCATTGGGATGGCAGGAACCAACCTAACAGCAGACTCGAGAGGAAACAGCCTGAAATTTGATGTTACGCTAGACAGCATAGAGCCTATAGACAGCCTGTATTTAACCAACGTGTTTGTAAACACTACCACACGAAATGATAGCGTATACACAACCATAACATTTGAAAACCAAAACACGGACAGCACCATGAATACTGGCGATATATATGCTACCGCCAAGTTTTTTGATAAAGATAAAATACGTCTGAATTTTTCTAAAGCTGATTTTGAAGCATTTAATTACCACTGGAAGGTGAATCCTGATAACCTTATAACCTTTGACAAGAATAAGCTGGAGGTAAACAAACTGGTGTTTGATAACGGAAGTGAAAGTTTCAGGGCATTTGGCAGAATAAGTAAAAACCCAGATGACCAGCTGAATCTGGTTTTTACAAAATTTAATCTGGCTGGAGTAGACCGCTTTGTGCCTGATAATATAGTTAAGGTTAAAGGAACCTTAGATGGAAGCATATCGTTGAGCAGCTTACTTGATAAGCCATTTTTTAGGAGTAATTTGAAATTGAAAAACCTGCATGTAAACGACGTATGGTTGGGCGATGGTAATGTAACCAGCGAGTGGGACAGGGCTAAACATCAGATTAATATACACAGCTTGCTAACGCGCAACGATACAGTTAAAACCATTTCTATTGATGGCCATTTTGACCCGGAAAAGAAAACAGACTATCTGGATTTTGACATATCATTAAATAAGATAATGCTTAGCGCGTTGAACCCTTATTTAAAGGGCAATGTGACACTGTCAAAAGGCGACGTAAAAGCTATGATTAAGCTTCGGGGCGATACTAAAAACCCAAAATTGACCGGGCTGATAACCATACGCCGCGCGGTGGCTACTATAGACTATTTAAATACAACCTACAACTTTGAAAAAGACTTTGTATTTAATCTGGATGAGGACCGCATTGTAATACGTGACCTACTGCTAAACAATAGTGTGGCAGCTAAAGGCAATGCCAGCATTAACGGAGAAATAACCCATAAAGGTTTTAAAGACTGGAAGTATAACCTGACACTTAATGCCAACAACTTTTTAGTACTAAACACCACAGAAGGTCAAAACTCATTGTATTTTGGTATAGCCTATGTAACCGGGCCTATAAAAATTAGCGGCGACCCAAGCAATACTTTAATTAAAGCAGCTATTAAAACAAATAAGGGTACATTCTTTAACATACCGTTGAGTAACCCATCGGAGGCAAGCAGTAGTGATTTTATAACTTTTGTTGAGAAGAACCCCAAGGCGCTAATGGTAAGCCGACCAACAACAGGCAGCACAGGAATAATATTAGATATGGACCTGGAGGTAACACCCGATGCCGAAGTGAAAATAATATTTGATGAAAAAGTAGGCGACATTATTACTGGTAAAGGCAGGGGAGATTTGAAAATGAATATAAACACACGCGGGTCGTTTACTATGGCGGGGACGTTTACCATAGAATCGGGGGAGTATTTGTTTACGTTGGAAAACCTTGTTAATAAGAAGTTTAAAGTTGAAAAAGGAGGAACCATTGTTTGGACTGGTAGCCCTTATAATGCTCGGGTTGATCTAACAGCCATTTATGATTTAAATGCATCGTTAAAACCAATTATGGAACCATACACAACTGGCGATGCGGAATTGGAATTGTATAAACGCAAAATGCCTGTTAAGTTGCAACTGATAATGAAAAATAAACTATTGTCGCCTGATTTATCGTTTGGCATTGTTGTAAATACTGATGATGACAAAGCCAGGACAGCCATAGCCACCATACAAAACAATCAGGAAGAGTTGACCAAACAGGCTTTTGCCCTGTTGATACTAAACGCATTTTTACCCCCATCGCAAAGCGGGGCAGGTACAGACTATGGTGCAGGTGCTGGCAATACAGGCTTTGAGTTATTATCGAGCCAGCTGAGCCGATGGGTATCGCAAATAAGCGACCGGTTTGATATAAATATAAATTACCGACAGGGAGATAACGGTCAGCAATTGATTGATGTGGCAACCAGTACTTCTATTGGTGAGCGTGTTACTATTGATGTGAGCGTAAGTAACTCGGGACAATCATCGGGTACAACAACAACGGGAAGTGCAACACCTACCAACGGGGCTAGTAATATTGTTAGCGATTTTAATATGGAGGTGAAACTTAATCAGGATGGCAGGTTCCGTTTTAAAGCCTTTAACCGATCGAACCAAAATAACATATTAACCAACGACGTGCCCTATACGCAAGGGGTTGGTTTATCGTACCGCAGGGAGTTTAACAGCTTCAGGGATTTATTTGTCAGCAAGAAAAAAGCATTGCCACCGGCTGCACCTGTTGATAGCACCAGCACACCTAAGATTGTACCGCCGGGGATGCCAACGGATACTACCAAGAAAAAACAGTAGTATCTTTGCGGAACTTAAAAACCGTTTATGAATAAGATATTTATTGCCTTAGCTGCTATTACAGTATTGTTTACCGCCTGCGATAACGAGCGTTTAAAAATGCGTAACCACATACAAGAGTTGGAGGGCAAGGTGGTTAAAGATTCAGCATCGTTTACGTTTGATGATAAGGTACGTGCCCAGCTGGCTACCGTGCAAATTGCTTATGCGGATAAATTTCCGGAGGATAACAAATCAGAAGATTACTTATTTAAAGCCGCGGGTCTATATATAGGTATGAATAAACCTAAAGACGCTATTGCAACATTAGATAAATACATAGCAAAATACTCTGACAGCAAAAACGCAGGGCAGGCCATGTTTAACAAGGGGTTTGTATACGATACCCAGTTGCACGATGTTGAAAATGCTAAGAAAGCCTACCAGGCATTTATAACTAAATTCCCCAACCACCCGCTGGCTAAAGATGCACAGGCTACTATTGGGATATTAAATTCAGGCGTATCGGAAGACGACTTGATAAAAGGCTTTTTGAAGAAAGCGAATGACTCTATTGCCACTGCAGAGGGTAAGTAGCGTGAAGCGTGCAGGGCTTACAGCGTGGAGAAAACCATCTATCTAGATAAACAACTAAATATATAGCCTAGAATATTAATTAACCTTTACAATACCGTTACTTTTGTATTGCATAATGCTGATGGCGGTATTTTCCAGCCCGTTTTTCGTGTTGCTTTGGCCATATTGAAAGTTGGTGTATACACCCTTTGATTTGCCCTCGCAAAGCAGGCATGGGCTTAGGTTGCGGCCATATTTTTTAAGCATACCAGCATAATATGTCATTGCATCGTATCCCTGGTAAAAGTATTCAGAGGCATCGGTTTTGTATTTATCGCGGCAACGTTTATTGATAGCCGAAGCTGCTACATCATCTTTATCAACATACCCGGTGCGAGCAAACAACAGGTTTAACTTAGAGAGTTTAGCTAAATCCAGGTTGTCATACGTTTGCCATTGGTTAAGTCCCCAAAGCTTAATCTTGTATTTATACGTAAGGTCGGAGAG
>CAMBQF010000125.1 GCA_945869825.1 Chitinophaga pinensis
CTGCAACCACCGTTAGGGTCTATCAGGTACACGGTAACGCTGGTAGTATCGCCAAAGTTAAAGTTGCGCACCACCAGTGGGCCTGTTGCAGATGTAGAGTCGAAGGTAAACACCCATGTAACATCGTAGCTTGATGTATCAAGCGTTGGGGTGCTAAGGGTCAGTGTCCAGCCATTACAATCGGCAGCTAATGAAGTATCTACCACCGATGGTGGAAACTGGCCTATAAAAACAGTTACACTGTCGGTATCTATACATCCCTGGGCATTGGTTGCCGTAAGCACATAGGTAGTGGTTTGGCTGGGCGATGCCTGTGGGTTTTGCACTGTGGTGCTGGTTAAATCTGTACCAGGGCTCCAAGAAAAAGTTGTTCCGGGAAAAGAGCCTTGTGGGCCTATAACTGCACCAATGCCTGCACAAAACGAAACATCGGGGCCGGCGTTAACCACATACGGTGGCTGTATGGTAATGTCTACTTCAAGCGTATCGTTACAAGCAGCACCGTTAGGGTCTTGGGCTATAAGGGTAACAGTGTAAGTGCCTGGCCCGGGGAAGGTGTAAGTAGGCTGGAAAAGGTTTGACGTATCGTTAGTAAGCGATGAAACACCAAAATCCCAGTGGTATGATGTGGCACCCGAACTACCGTTGCTAAAGCTAACATCGTTTCCGCAGGTACCTTGTGGTGTTGTAAAGGCTGATATTACAGTTATCTGGCAATCAACAACGTTCAGCTGCATATCGCGCGTGGTGGTGCTAATAAGCACGCCATTGCGGTACTCATCAACACAAACAGAAAATACATACTGGCCAATATTTTGCGGGGTACCGGTAACAAGGCCTGTTTGACTATTAATTGCCAGTGGCGGGGTGCTGCCCATAATATTACCAAGGTTGTAACCGGTATTCCAAACCACGGGGTTAGGGTCGGTAAACGAACCCGGATTGGGTTGCGGTAAACCGCTACCCGCACCGTCGCTGGGAACACAAAGGTTATAAACTAACGAGTCGCCTTCTTTATCAGTAGCAGAAAAATCTAACGACAAGGGAAGGTTAGCACAAGCATATACCGGCGGCGGGTTGGTAATAACAGGGTTGCTGTTGGCGGCAAACGTAATGTCGGGCACAAAGCCGCTGTAGGTAGCGCCGGTATCGCCCGGGTCAACAATATTAATGATGCTATTGTTACGGCAGCAGCGCTGGTATGAAATGCGGTAACCACCTGCAATAGGCGGCAGCGTAACAGTTGTGGTATAGGTAGTAGTTTCTACACAAACGTTAGAGGGGGCTGTTCCGCAGGGTACATTAAAGTTGGGTACCAAAACGGTAGAACCGGTAAAGGCCAGTTGAAGGTCTTGAATAAGCACCCCTTGGTCGTTAAAAATACCTACAAAAGCAGGGTCATCATAATCTGCGGCACCGTTCAGGCAATCGCGGTAAACGGTAAGCCTTATAATGTATTGGTCGTTACCAATGTACTCATAGTTCATTTCTCCGCCTACAATATGGGTTGCATACAGATTAGCAGAAAACAAGGATAGTAGTACAAGTATTAGTTTCTTCATTCAATAGGTATTTTAGTACCGCAGAGCCTAATTTGGTTTGTAAACAGACAATGTATAAGCCCCGCAGCAAGATTATTTTTGGTTCAAATTTATAATAATACTGTTAGAATATATAGTTACAATAACGCTTTCAGCCATAATTTTACAATCAAAACCCGTAACTATAAGATTTTCAGCCTATTTTGCCTACACGCATACTCTATTTGAATCGTTACAACTATCGCTATTTTTTTTCATGATTAGTAAATATATTAAAATATTGTTAATCAGGCAGTATTGAAAGGGGGCAACTAACATTTTTACACTTTTTGGGCGAAAAAATGTTACCAAGTGTAGTATGTTTAAAAAATTGCTGTATATTTGCACTCCTTTTTAAGAAAGTATATAAGAAATGGCAAATCACAAATCGTCTATAAAACGCATCCGCTCTAACGACGCTAAGCGTATTTTAAACCGTTACCAGCACAAAACTGCCCGTAACGCAGTCCGCACCCTACGTGCAACAAAAAGCCAAAAAGACGCACAAGCTATGCTTCCACGCATTATTTCAATGTTGGATAAATTGGCTAAGCGCAATATCATACACAAAAACAAGTCTTCAAACCTTAAATCAAAACTTACCCGTTTTGTAAGCGGTTTGGCTAAGTAGTACCTGTTTTTAGATGAATTTCAAAAATCCCCCCGCCAAAGGCAGGGGGATTTTTTTTGCCTACATTTGAACCTACATGAAAAGACTGATACCTTTTATATTGATGCTGGTAGCACAACAAGCCTATAGCCAAAAGTTTACCCAGGCAGATATTGTTGGCAAGTATACCATTGTGAAGATTGCGGTAGATAATACACTGATAGTAGACTATAGCAGCGAAAAGGCGTTTACTGATTTGTACCTGCAACAAATGAACGGGTACCTGGCTAAAAACCCGGGTGTGGATACCACCGGTGCTAAGGCCGATGCCAAAGCATCTTTTTTAAAGGGCAGTGTGCTTACCATAACGTTTGATAAAGGTGGCTATGTAATTATGGCTAACCCTATGGGCACGGCAGATACTACGGCTAACTGGACGTTTGATAAGGATAAGCAACAAATTAGTTTTGTAGAACCATCGGGGTTGGCGCAAACTATTGTGCCGCAATGGCAGGGCAAAAAGCCGTTTTTAACTATTATTGGTAACAACGACCCGCGCAATAGGGTTATGATTGTGAAGGAATAAAGAGTGGGCAGGTGTTTAGTTGCACGTCATGGTAATCATTGTATTGCCGCTAAACAAGTGTTTTCAAAAGCAGTAGCGGGCATAACGAATTACTAATACTATTGTTGTTTGCAGGTTACTATAAGTAAAAGTACTTTTACACTATGCAAACAGTATTAGCCGAGGTTATTACCATTGGCGATGAATTATTGATAGGCCAGGTGGTAGACACCAACAGCGCCTGGATTGGCGAACAGCTTAGCGGCGCGGGTATCCGTGTTAAGCAGATAACATCAGTATCTGACGACAAAGCCCATATTTTGGCGGCCCTTGCCGAGGCTAAGAACAGGGTAGACATTATACTGATTACCGGTGGCCTTGGCCCTACTAAAGACGATATTACCAAGCATACGCTGTGCGAGTATTTTAATACTACGCTTATACCCCACCCCGAGATTGAGGAGCATATTCGTCACCTGTTTGTATCGCGGTTTAAAAGGGAACCATCGGAAGTGAACCTGCGCCAGGCCGATTTGCCGGCCAACTGTACCCCGCTGAAAAACAATGTGGGCACTGCGGCGGGTATGTGGTTTGAGCAGGATGGAAAGATATTTATATCGATGCCCGGTGTGCCTTACGAAATGAAGGACATTGTGGAGAACGAGGCGCTACCCAGACTGAAGCAGCGGTTTGAGTTGCCTGTGATAATCCACAAAACATTTTTAACGCAGGGCTATGGCGAGAGTATGATTGCCGAGATAATTGAAGCCTGGGAAGATGCATTGCCTAAGCACATGAAGCTGGCCTACCTGCCATCGCCGGGGGCAGTGCGTTTGCGTATATCGGCTATTGGAGATAATGCCGATGTGTTGCAACAGGAGGTGGAAGCGCAGGGCGTCCAACTGGAGGCTTTGCTGGGCACTAAAATATATGGGTACGGTAAAGAAACTTTAGAGTCGGTAATAGGCAATATGCTGCGTAAGCGTAAGGCTACATTGAGTATTGCCGAGAGTTGTACGGGTGGCAATATATCGCACCACATAACCCTGGTACCGGGCAGCAGCGATTATTTTATAGGTTCGGTAGTATCGTACGATAATGCCGTAAAAATTAATCAGCTGGGGGTAAATGCGGCAGATTTAGCCTATGGTGGCGCCGGTGCGGTAAGCGAAACGGTAGCCATACAAATGGCCGAAGGGGTGAAGAAGTTGTTAGGTACTGACTATGCCATATCGGTTACCGGTATTGCAGGCCCTACCAGCGACAATACCAGCAAGCCCGTGGGTTTGGTGTGGATAGCTGTTGCAGGCCCCGAGGGTACCAAGGCCAAAGAGTTTATGCTGAAAGATATAAGGGAGCGGTTTGTAAGCCGTGCCACATTAACGGCATTAAACATGTTACGGTACTATTTGTTAGCTGACAATTAATAGGTGCTAGCTTCTAGGTTTTAGGTGCTAGGCAATATTATAAAAATATTTAATAGTGAATAGTTGACTAACAACTACGAACAACGAACTAATAACTGATAGATGAAAATTGGCATTGTATGCTATCCAACCTACGGAGGTAGCGGCGTTGTAGCTACTGAACTGGGAAAAGCGTTAGCCCTTAAAGGCCACGAGATACATTTCATATCGTACTCGCAGCCCTTTAGGTTAGACTTTTTTAGCGAGAATATATTTTACCATGAGGTAGACATATCAGACTACCCCTTATTCGACTATAAACCCTACGAGCTTGCACTTACGGGCAAACTGGTAGATGTGGTAAAATATGAGAAGCTGGATTTATTGCATGTACACTATGCCATTCCCCACGCATCGGCGGCGTATATGGCTAAGCAGATATTAGCATCGGAAGGGATACACGTACCCTACATAACTACCCTGCACGGTACAGATATTACGCTGGTGGGCAAAGACAGCTCGTTCGGCCCGGTAATTACCTTCTCTATAAACCAAAGCGATGCCGTAACAGCAGTATCGGCCGACCTTAAAGCGGATACTTACCGACTTTTCCCTGTTACTAAAGATATTGATGTAGTACACAACTTTATAGACATTACCCACTACGAGCATATTACCGACCCTTGTTTTAGGCCGTTTTACGCCTTGGATAATGAGCATATTATTACCCACGTTTCTAACTTCCGCAAGGTGAAACGCGTTGAGGATGTGGTAAGGGTATTTGCCAAAGTGCGCCAGAGTATGCCAACTAAACTGCTGCTGGTAGGCGATGGCCCCGAGCGTAACCATATAGAGAGCCTTTGCCGCGAGCTTGGCCTTTGGAGTGATGTGCGCTTTTTGGGTAAACTGAAAACGGTAGAAAAAGTACTGGCAGTATCTGACCTTTTTTTACTAACATCAGAAAGTGAGAGTTTTGGCTTATCGGCCCTAGAAGCTATGGCATCTAAAGTGCCGGTAATATCTAGCAATACTGGTGGTTTGCCCGAAGTAAACATAAGCGGGGTAACAGGCTTTACAAGCAACGTTGGCGATATTGATGATATGGCTGCTAATGCCCTGAAAATACTTACCGACCCTATTACCCATTCTCAGTTTAGAGAAAATGCCTACAACAAGGCCCTGGAATTTGATATTAATAATATACTACCACAATACGAAGCTATTTATGCAAGGGTACTGAATAAGTCTGCAGCAGCGGAATAACACAACACTATAACAATAAAAAATGGCAGCACTAAAACCCAACCAAAAGAAAATTATTAAGTACCTGCTTGTTGGGTTTGCCTGCCTTTTTGTGTTTATGAATGCCATAGCCTTTTTCCATGCATGGAATTTTTCTCACTTTAACCCTAACGCTACTAAGCGGGTAAACGGTTATGAAAAGTCGGCAGGGCAAAAGCTTAGCTCCTTGTTTTTAGGGGTTGATATGCCACGCCCTGTTAACGATTCCCTACCTATACTACCCTACGAAACCATCACCCTGCAAAGCAACAAAACCCTTGAGTGCTGGTATATAAAAGCCGATAGTGCTATAGGTACTGTTGCTCTTTTTCATGGTTATGGCGGCAGTAAAAGCAGCATGCTGCAACGTGGCTATTACCTCCACAGCCTAGGTTATAACCTACTTTTGGCCGATTTTATGGGTAGCGGAGGATCGGAAGGTAACACAACTACCATAGGCCTTTTAGAAGGGGCACAGGTTAAAACCTGCGTAGACTACCTTGTAAAGCGCGGCGATAAAAACATCTGCCTGTTTGGTACATCTATGGGTGCGGCATCTATTCTAAAAGCTATGGATACCGAACCATTGCCTGTACAATCGCTAATACTGGAATGCCCATTTGGCAGTATGACACAGGCTGTAAATAACCGCTTTAAGCTTATGGGTGTACCATCTTTCCCCATGGCTAAGCTACTTATGTTTTGGGGCTGCGTACAAACGGGTGGTAACCTGTTTACCCATAGCCCGGCTAATTATGCCCAAAAAGTAAAATTGCCCACCCTCGTACTTTGGGGCGAAAAAGACGACAAGGTAAACCGTGAAGAAATTGATGCCGTTTATACCAATTTGGCTGGTCCAAAACAATTGGCTACCTATCCAAACTCTAAGCACGAAAGCTACCTTAACCACGACAGTGATAAGTGGAAAAACGACATCAGAATATTTTTTTCAAGCTTGAGTAGTAATCATATGATTCCTTAACAAGTTAATTAGATATACCCTATATTCAATAATTCCTGCCTTGTAGAACTTCTGATACGCTGTCACTAAAAAAGACTTAAACAAGAGCAATTCATTTAACGCATTTGCTCATCATCCAACTTAAAATGGTGTTGTATATAAATATAAATCAGCACTATATAGCTTTTTTTTAAAAAATATACATACTTTTATTTCATGAAATTACTACGCATAATGGCAATAGTACTTTTTACTATTTGTACATTTAAGGGCATCGCACAAAACAATGTAGGCATAGGAACAACCAGTCCCGATGCATCATCATTATTAGATTTAACAGCTAACGACAAGGGGTTTTTGCCCCCGCGTATGACAACCCAAGAAAGGTTGGCTATTGTTAACCCTGCCATGGGCTTATTGGTGTATGACAGTACTGTAAATTGTTACTTTTATTTTAATGGTATTGTATGGCTTTCGTTATGCCAGTTATCAGGCCCTACCGGGCCAACAGGCAATACGGGTGCCCAAGGTACAACCGGTTTGCAGGGCATACAAGGTGCGACTGGTGCTACCGGAGCTAGTGGTATTCAAGGCATACAAGGTGTAACAGGCACTACAGGCGCACAAGGTATTCAAGGCATACAAGGTGTAACAGGCGCTACGGGCGCTACAGGCGCACAAGGTATTCAAGGCTTACAGGGTGTAACAGGAGCTACGGGCGCTACAGGCGCACAAGGTATTCAAGGCATACAGGGCATTACTGGTGCTACAGGGTCACAAGGCATACAAGGTATAACAGGCGCTACGGGCGCTACAGGCGCACAAGGTATAACAGGGGCAACTGGTGCTACAGGGTCACAAGGCATACAAGGTATAACGGGACCACAAGGCCTGGCTGGAACTCCCGGTTCAAGCGGGGCTGCTATGTTTTTAAACTGGGTAGGCGGAAGCCTTTCTCCCGGTAGTTCAAGCCTAACAAGGTATTTATGGTCGTCAGACCCGGCAGATGCTGGAGTTAATTGGGCAGGCGTTAGTATTATGACTCCCGAAGATAATGCAACTGCTATTCCAACAGCAGTTAGCTCTGATAATATATGGTTTTGCCCTATAGATGGCAATGCTACCAAATTATGGATTTCTATACGCGATAATAGCAATGCCCTACCGGCAACCACAACCTATACATTCGATTTGTATAATTTTACCACCTCTACCTCTACAGGTTTAAGCGTAACAGTGCCCCATACAGGCAATGGCTCATCTGTATTTGCCTCTTCGCAAACAAGTGTACCATTGGTTGCAGGGCAATTTTATACAATACGCTCGGTGCATAGTAGTGCCGAGACAAGTGGTGTGTTTTCAGACATCAAGGCTATAGTGGCATTCTCTCCGAATTAATAATTGTTAGCAACTAACCATCCTGACAGTAAGATCAAAAAAAGCTAAAAGCCCCATATGGGGCTTTTAATCCTTATAATACTGGCGTATTAAACAGCCACTTCAGGCTGTACCAAAGGTATGCCTGTGTTTTTAATAGCACCAATACCACCGTAAACATTGGTAAGGTTATCAAAGCCGTGGCGTTTTAGTAACGATGTTGCAATAACCGACCTATATCCACCTGCACAATGCACATAGTAGTGGGCGCTTTTATCAAGTTCGGCAAGATTGTTTTCCAATGTTTCAAGGCATATTAGGTTAGCATCAGGCACCACGCCTGTTGTCTCCTGTTCGCCGCGGCGGCGCACGTCTAGCACCTTGCTTTCTGTGTAGTGCAATGCAAATTCTTCGGCCGATACTGAGTTAACCACATCAACTTTTTTGCCAGCGGCTGTCCATGCGGCAATGCCACCCGCTAAGTAACCCTTCACATTCTCGTAACCCACGCGGGCCAGCCGAAGCACCGCTTCTTCTTCCTTACCATTTTCAGCAACCAAAACCAATGGGGTTTCGGGCTTCAGAATAGTGCCTACCCAAATGGCATATTGACCATCTAAACCAATGTTAAGTGCATTGGGGATAAAGCCTTTCTCAAACTCCAATACTGTGCGGGTGTCAAGCACCGTTACGCCTTCATTAACCAATAGTTCAACAGCATCGGCGTTAAGTGCCGTGTTACCACGGGCTACCACGGTATCTACTGCTTCGTAGCCATTCATATTCACCATCGCATCGTGAAAGAAGTATGCCGGAGGTGCCGAAATCCCATCGGTTACCGCAGCAATAAATGCCTCTTTTGTAGGTTGCAGCATGGCGTAGTTAGTTGCCTTTTGCTGGCCTATGGTGCTCCAGGTTTCTTTGCCAATATTCTTTCCGCACGATGAGCCTGCACCGTGGGCCGGATATATTGTTAAATCGTCGGGCAGTTGTTTCAAACGGTCAATGCTGTAGTACAACATTCCTGCTAATTCTTCTAGTGTTAAATTGCTGCCTTTAACCGTAAGGTCGGGGCGGCCAACATCGCCTACAAAC
>CAMBQF010000126.1 GCA_945869825.1 Chitinophaga pinensis
AGCGAAGAAAGAAGCGGAGGAGAAAGACCGTTTGGATAGGGAAGCCAAAGCCAAATTTGAAGCAGAAGAGAAAGCGAAGAAAGAAGCGGAGGAGAAAGACCGCCTGGATAGGGAGGCCAAAGCCAAGCTGGAACTGGAAGAGAAAGCAAAGAAAGAAGCGGAGGAGAAAGACCGTTTGGATAGGGAAGCCAAAGCCAAATTTGAAGCTGAAGAGAAAGCAAAGAAAGAACTTGAGGAGAAGCTGAAAAAAGAAGCATTGGAAAAAGCGCGTTTTGAGGCTATGGAGAAAATGAAGAAAGACCTAGAAAACAGCAGCACAGGTACCCGTATTGTACTATATACTGCCGCTGTATACGGGTACGATGAAAACCTAAAATACTACGGCTACATTATTTATGGTGATGGCAGGCCAAATCACGAGATTACTAAAGACGAATACTTCGACTTATTAAAGAAGTATGGCGTGGGTAATTAAAACGGGCTTGAAAAGGCCGGGTTGGTAATAATAGTAGAATCAGTAAGGGTAAGCAAAAATGCTAATAAATCGGCTTTTTCTTGCGGGGTAAGTCCCAGTTCACGTCGGTCGCCCACCTGCAAATCCGGATAGTTTTTAGTCATAAAAAAGTCCAGCGATGGCGATACTTTAACCCCATGGTCGTAGTGCTCTATAACTTCTTGTAAAGTGTTAAAACGGCCATCGTGCATATAGGGTGCAGTCATACCAATATTAAGCAGGGTAGGGGTTTTAAACTTGCCATTATCGTTAGGGTCAAGTGTAACTTCAGCCAGTCCCAAAAAATTTGGGTAAATACTATCCAGCCCGTTATTATGAAAACGCTGGGCAATATCTAAAAAGTGGTTATCAGTAAGTAGTTTGCTACCCAGTTCGTGGCAATGTTGGCAGTCACCTTTCAGTTCGTTTCTAAACAACAGGTAGCCATTAAGTTCCGATTGGTTTAACTGTGTTTCGTTACGCAAATATTTATGAAACTTAGAATTGCCTGCCACTATAGTGCGCATAAACTGGCTAAGCGCTTTAGCTACAAGGGTAGAGTCAACAGTTTCAGTTCCAAAGGCTTTTTTAAATAATGCGGGGTAGTTGGCATCGCCTTGCAATCGGGTTACGGCTTCAGGCCAGCTAAGGTGCATTTCTATTGGGTTAGGTACAGGCTCTAATGCCTGTGCTTCAAGTGTTTTAGAACGTCCGTTCCAAAACAGGTCTCTGTTATAGCCCAGATTAATAATGGCCATAGCATTACGGTTGCCCTGAATGCCATCTATACCAGTACTAAACCTTAAACCGTCGGCAAAAGCTTTTTCTTGCTTGTGGCACGATGCGCACGATTGAGTTTGGTTGCCTGATAGTATCTTATCATAAAACAAACGCCTGCCTAATGCAATTCCCTCTACAGTCAATCCATTATCCGCAGGCTGGTCCATTTGGGGTAAGCCAGCAGGTATGGCAAGGGTATATGGTGTTGGCTCAGGCGGGTCTGTTATTTCTTTACCACAACCATTAAGCATAGCACTTCCCAAAATAAGGGTTGCTGCACTTGCAAAAGCTATTTTTATCCGGTTAGTTGCCAACTTCAAACGCGTTTTTAAAATTACGGGTAACCCAGTATGCCAACGGGTAATTATCGCTAGTATGGGTAATATTGTTAGTTAGCAGGTTTATGGTGTCATTTCCACTATAAAACAACTTGTTAAAGTCAAAATTAATGTTCAATGTAGTAGTTTGGCCTGCTTTTATTTCCATTGTATGGTCAGTAAAATCCCTGGTCATGTATAATGAATCAAAACCCGTATGTATTACAACTGGTAATACATAATTTTCTAAACCATTATCTGTAGTATCAATAGCCCCTTCAATAAGCATAAAGCGGTACATAAAAAACATGCCCCAATGGGTGCCTGCCGACGCGCTGTAGGGTGATGTGCTGGGGAACGATGTGGGGTCGTAACGGTTTTGCATAGAGTCTAACCCTAAACCAAAGCTAAAGCCGCTGTATGTTCCCGGTTCTACATTTATGCTGAATGATGTATGGCGTATGGCGGCATCAGTACTAAAGTTAATAAGGTCTGCATCTAATATGGTATCAGGCTCGTTTGCGCTGTAAAGGCGTAAGTTTGATATGTAAAATTTGAATAAAGTAAGTTTGTAAGGTAGCCCTTTTACACTGGTATATTTATCGCCTAAAACAAGCGGCTGGCCATTGGCGGTTGCGTTAAAATTAACGGTTAATGTGCCTGTTTTTGGCTGCTCATCAGTAGGCTTGCACGACTGAAAAAGTGCGGAAAAAGCTAACGCAATTAATAATCCCTTTACTATTAGTTTCATCAACTTAAATTTGAATATAGACAAATTTAAGCTTATTAGGTTTAAAAAAGAAATGATATAACTCATTATTTTGCGTTAAATTGCTATTATATGTATACATACAATAGTTGGCAACAGGCAGGTAAATATTTTAACTACCAGGACAATATGGTTTTTTATGTTGACCAGGGTAGCGGAAACCCCATAGTGCTTCTGCATGGCTATCCCACCGCAGGGTACGATTGGGCAGCTGTTTGGGATGGCCTGGTTGGAAACCACCGCCTGATAGCGCCCGATTTTATTGGCTTTGGATTTTCTGATAAGCCTAAAAGTTTAAATTATTCAATACACCTGCAAACCGATATGGTTGAGGCATTACTGGCTAACCTTGGGGTAAGTGCGTTTCACTTAGTGGCGCACGATTATGCAGTATCTGTTGCGCAAGAGCTTATTAGCAGGCAAATTGATAATACTGCGGGGTATAAAATACATTCGGTATGCCTGTTAAACGGCGGATTGATACCTGCATTGCACCGCCCTGTATTAATGCAGAAACTTTTGTTAAGCCCTGTAGGGCCACTATTAGGTAGGTTATTTAATGAAAAACGTTTTGCGAAATCATTTGGGCAGGTATTTGCACCCGATAAAATGCCTGATGCTAAATCGATGCACGATTTTTGGGAGCTGATTAAATTCAATAACGGGCAGGCAATAATACATAAGCTGCTGCATTACATTGCCGATAGGAGAACTAACCAAACTCGCTGGGTAAATGCAATTATAAACCCACCAATGACCGTTAGGCTGATTAATGGCTCACTAGATCCAGTATCGGGTAAGCATCTGGCTGATGGTTACAGGGCAATTGTTAACAATCCTGATATTGTTGAACTGCCTGCAACAGGCCATTACCCACAGATTGAAAGCCCTGCGGAGGTTTTACATGCTGTAAAGGAGGTAACAGGGTAGTTGGTATTTAGTAATATTATGATAAAAGATTAAGGAAGCCACGTACTTAAACAAAAACGGCAGGTTGCCAGCGGTTAAACTACAGCTGTAACAGCTTCATTGTATAAGGTTTATAACATTAGTTTAATTTTAATATCCGGCAAAAGAGGAATATGCTATCATTCAAACTATAAAAATATATAGAGTATATATTACATTGTGAAAACTATAAAATTTGTTTTTTACAATCAATATACATAAAAAACAGAGGGTTTTCGAATTAACGAAAACCCTCGTTGTAAAAAAAAATATTACCAAACCTACATTTGGAAATTTCTAAACATTTATAAATATATTTTGTTTTGATTTGCTGTTTTTTTATAACTAACTAGTGTGTTTTTTTCTTATTCATTATTAGAGATTTAAAAGTATATGTCTGCTGATTGATAAAGTCAAAAAAATAATAAAAAAATACTCGGTTAGATGTTTGTAAATTTTTGGGATATTTATAGTAACAAGAATTAAACTTATACCTGAATTTTTATCAATCGAAAAATTTCCACTTCCACTCCTTCAAAATCAATAATAACCAGTGTACGGAAATGGCGACAGGTTTTAATTTGTATTTATTGATATTGTTACTATCCGACGCATAGCTAAGTAAAAAATCTTAATCAAACTTGCTTAGATTACCAAGGCCCTGCATTAAGATACGGCTTTTGTTTTTACCTTTTTGCTGTGCCTACTGTAAGCATGTATTGTGCTATACCGTAAGTAGCCATAATCAGTAAGGTAGGCTGGGGAATTGGGGTTATAAAGTGGTTTAGTGCTATGCAAGAGTCTGATGCAATAAAAACCAGCGCCCCAAAAAATACAAGGCTAAACCCGCTGGCAGAAACACCTCCGCGTCGCATCAGCGCGCTAAAGCCCATAAAACCTATTACACAAGCATACACCGTTACAGGTATCACCAGTGGTTCTGTAAGTTCTTTTGCTTGTAAGCTGGGTATTAGCACCAATAAAAAGCTCCCAACAAAAAGTATAAATGGTAACAGCCATAACATATAGGTGGTAAGTGCAAGCTCACGCCCTTTTATACGGCTCCAAAAGCTGGCTATAAAACACAAGTGGGCAATTAAAAACGCGCCCAGGCCAAATACAAAAAGGTTGTCTTTATGTAGCATCAGCAAAACATCACCTGCTAATGAGAATAAAAGCGCCAACGGAAATAATGTACGTTCTGCCTTGTTATTCTCTTGGCTGTTGGCTAAAAACAACGCCAATAGCACGGGCATTAAAAATGGTTTTGTTATCCAGCCTACCATATAGTAGCCTAATGTATCGGCTATTATTTCAACAGTAAGCAAAAGGAAAAATAGTATGGTTAGGGGTGTTATGTAGCGCATAAGCAAATATATAAGATTTATAAAGCACTGTGTAGCCTACTCACACCATTATCCTTTTGTATCTTTGCATTATATGTTAGCTGTGAGAGAAATACTAATATCTGAAGAGATTTTAGAACGCAAGTTTGTATGCGACTTAAACGCCTGTAAAGGCGCCTGTTGTATAGAAGGCGATGCGGGTGCACCTTTAGAAGACGATGAAACCGCCATTTTGGATGATATTTATGAAGATGTTAAACCCTTTATGGAGTTTGACGGCATTCAGGCAGTTGAACGTATTGGGAAATATGAGGTGGATTCCGATGGCGACTATGTTACCCCGTTGGTTAGCGAGGGTGGCCGTTGTGCGTATGTGGTATTTGATAATGGCATTGCCGCTTGTGCTATAGAAAAGGCTTACAATGCAGGTGCTGTGCAGTTTAAAAAGCCTATATCGTGCCACCTGTACCCCATACGGGTGCAAAAATTGCCCGAATATGATGCCCTAAATTACCACCGCTGGCATATTTGCATGCCGGCCTGCGAGTGTGGCGCTAAGCTTGATGTGCCGGTGTATAAATTTTTGCGCGAGCCGCTAATACGCCGCTATGGGCAGCAATGGTACAACGACCTTGAAGAGATAGGTGCAGCTTGGGAGAATAAATAGTTGGGTATAATTGAATCAATAGTTGAAAAGTAAATTCAGTTAGCAGCATCTATTTAATCCTATTTTCTAATTTTACTCCCGATACAAAACTTATTTATTATGGCTTACAACTTGTTAAAAGGCAAACGCGGCATCATTTTCGGTGCGCTTGATAGTAACTCTATTGCATGGAAAGTAGCAGAACAAGCACATGCCGAAGGTGCTACCTTTGTTTTGACCAATGCCCCGGTGGCGTTGCGCATGGGCGAAATTAACAAGCTGGCCGAGGCTACAGGTTCAACCCTTATTGGGGCCGATGCAACAATTAACGAGGACCTGGAAAACCTTTTTAAACAGGCAATGGAAGTGCTTGGTGGCAAAATAGATTTTGTGCTACACTCTATAGGCATGTCGCCAAACGTGCGCAAGGGCAAGCCTTATACTGATATCAACTACGACTTTTACCATAAAACACTCGATATATCGGCCATGTCGCTGCACCGCACGTTGCAGGCAGCCTATAAGCTCGATGCTATTTCTGAATGGGGCTCTGTAGTATCGTTGACCTATATAGCTGGCCAACGCACTTTTCCTGATTATGGAGATATGGCAGAGGCTAAAGCCATGCTGGAGAGTATTGCACGCAGCTTTGGCTACCACTATGGGGTTAAAAGCAAGGTTAGGGTTAATACTATTTCACAATCGCCAACCAAAACAACCGCCGGTACCGGGGTAGGTGGGTTTGATGCCTTTTTTGATTACGCCGACCAAATGTCGCCACTAGGCAACGCATCAGCCGAAGATTGTGCTAACTACTGCGTAATGCTTTTTTCTAATCTTACCCGCATGGTTACCATGCAAAACCTTTACCACGATGGTGGTTTCTCTAGCACAGGCATAAGCCAGGTGGTTATTGAAAAGTTTGGCAGTAAGTAAACCTTTTTGACTTTTTATTGTAAAAGGTTATATAAAACCCTTAAGATTTGAAATCAGGCTTACGTTATATACTCTTATCACTTCTTGTTCCAATACTGTATACCACACAGGCCATGGCGCAAAAGCCTATCCGTTCTAACTTCAGGGCCGATTTTTGTATTCCTGTTATAACGGGCAACTATGCTTTGCGTCAGAGCTTTTCAGAGATTATAGATATCAATACATCCTACCAATTTACTGTGGCTAAAAAGCTTACTATTGGTCCTGCGCTTAGCTTTACCCATTTTACGGTAGATAGCCTTACTTATGCTAATTTTAATACCCGTATGTTTATTGTAACACCCGGGGTAGACATTGGTTACCAAAACTACTTGGGCGATAATGGGCTTTTTACAGGCTCGGTACAGGTGGGCTACTCGCTCAACCGGTTTACCAATGTGTTTAGCGATACTTCTTTTACCCCTACAGGTTATAACACCAATGCCCTGTCTATTGAACCTATGGTGCGCTTTTACTTTTTTACAGGCGATAGAGTAGCCCTTGGGCTTAAGTTCTCCTATAAAATGATATTCCAGCAATTTGATTACCGCAGCTTGTACTTTAATAAATACCAGGTTTTTACTGATGATCAGAGTAAAGCTAATACATCTTATTTCAATGCAGGGCTTGTATTTCTGCTAGGTACCAGCAAAAAGAACATTAAAAATACAAGCGACTAAGGTTTACTAAAACTTGAATTAGTAATAAATTCAGTATCTGTCAATGTATTTAAAAAGGCAATAATATCCAGCATATCTTGTGTGCTAAGCCTTCCTTTAACAGCTGTTTGCAAGTTTACATCTAAGTTTTGGGCATAATGGAACCCGGTATTGTAAAAGTTTAATACCTGGTTTAAATTGCTAAAACGGCCATCGTGCATGTAGGGTGCTGTTAGTGCAATATTGCGCAGAGTTGGGGTTTTAAATTTACCATTATCTGTTGGGTTTAATGTTATCAAACCACGGCCTATGTCTACAGCAACACTGTCTAAACCTGTATTTCGATATTCAAAATCTGTAAAGGTGCTACCTAATACATGGCAATGGTTACAATCGCCTTTACTCATATCTGTATACAGGCTGAGGCCACTTAGCTCTTGTGGAGTAAGGCTTTCTTTGCCTATCAAATAACGGTCGTATTTAGAGTTGCCTGAAATTAATGTACGCTCAAACTGTGCAATAGCTTTCATAAGCAGGGGCACGGTTATACTATCAGTACCAAAAGCAGCTTTAAACAAAGCTGGGTATTCGCTATGCGCCCTAAGTTTATTAATAACATTTGGCAACAAATCATGCATTTCTAAAGGGTTTAGTATAGGGGCAATAACCTGGCTTTCCAGGTTTGTTGCTCCTCCATCCCAAAATAAGCCTTTAGTATTCCACCCTAAATTAAAAAGGGGCATTGCGTTGCGTGTGCCTGGCAGGTTATCTATACCAACGCTATATTGCAAGCTACTATCAACAAAAGCAAATTTTTGTTTATGACAACTACCACAAGACTGAGTGTTGTTTCCTGATAAGATAGGATCGTAAAATAGTTTTCTCCCTAACAAAACTCCTTCTACTGTTAAAGGGTTGTTAGTGGGTATTGGCATGGGGGGTAAACCCGGCGGAATTACTAAGTTGTATGGGGTTGGACCGGTTGTAGTATCATCTTTTTTACAGGCATTTAAAAAAAACAGGCAAAGCCATAGTAATACCGATAGGGCAATTACAACCTTCTTCATATTACTCTACACTCTTAAAACTAAATGCCTGGCTAAAATTTGTCCTCAATTTTTGAATCCAGATTACATCGCCCGGACTGGTTGATTGGTGAACATTATTTACATTAAAGTCTAATTGGTTAGGCGTATTGTATAAGCTATTTAAGTCAAACGTCAGGTTTACCTTTTTGCTGTTATCATTAATAATCAATGGTTGCAATGTTAATTCTATTGTTGTACGTGCTTTATCTGTACCATAGTGGTACAATAGCCCTTTTGTTTGTTGTAAAGAGTCTTTATAAACACCTTCATGCTTAAAAAAGATGTATCCGGTGTTCCACGACCATATCATACCATTAATAGGGTCTAAGTCGCCGGCCTGGTCTCCTGTGTGGTTATGTACGCTATCTATACCAAGAATAAATCGTAGCTTAGTATAGGTGCCATTAGGCACATCTGTAGCTATAATGTTAGCACTGGCAGGGTCTGCAGCATCTATCAAATCGTGGTTGCCAATGGCATATTCTGTATTATCATCTTTTACCAGCGTAAAATTAGATACATAGTATTTCAATAAGTCAACCTGATAATTATTACCAGCTGCATTAGTATAATTTAACGAACCCATCTGAAGTGGGGTAGCTCCAACTTCATTTGCTATATTAAAAGTAACAGTCCCTTTACCTCCAACAGGTGTATTTTCATCATTCTTACATCCTGAAATTATTGGCACTATTAATACGATTAATAAAAAAAATATTCCTGAAATTTTCATAAG
>CAMBQF010000127.1 GCA_945869825.1 Chitinophaga pinensis
CTATCGGTAGGGAAAGGATGGGGAAGGTTACTTTGGGCGTTAGCACCCAGGGCAATGAATAGCAGGCAGGCAATTAAAAAAGGTTTCATTAGGATTGGTATAACTTATGGTATAAAGGTAATGAACTATATGTAAATAAAAAACAAAAAAAGTTGACTAATAGTAAACTTTTAAGTATATTTGTATGTGTTTAATATTATAACCAGAAAAACGCTGTTGCAGTATTGCCAACAATACCCAGAAGCTGCCAATGCTTTAAAGGAGTGGTATTATGAGATGCATAATGCTAATTTTAAAAACTTTAACCAACTAAAACAGGTGTATGGCAATGCCAGTTTAGTAAGCGATGACAGAGTTGTGTTTAATATTATGGGCAACAAATACCGCCTTGTTGTAAGGATAGTATTTGATTTTAAGGCCATACAGATAAAATGGTTTGGCACGCATAAAGAGTATGATAAAACAAATGTAGAAACAGTAAAATTTAAAAAGAAATGACACTCAAACCCATAAAAACAAATAAAGATTATGAGGCGCTGCTTAATTGGGTTGATAAACAATTTGACCTGAAAGTAAAGCCTAATACCCCTGCGGGTGATAAGCTTGAAATAGCACTATTGCTAATACAGCAATATGAAAATGAGCACTACCCCATACCCGCGCCTGACCCTATTGAAGCGGTGAAACTAAAAATGGCCGAACAAGGCATGAAAAACCAAGATTGGGTTGGTAAATTAGGTAGCAAAAGCTACGTATCTGCCATATTGAACAAGCGCAAACCATTGACATTAGAAATTGCTAAGCTTTTTTGTAATGAGTTAGGTATACCTGCCAGTGTGTTTTTAGCAGCTTAACAGCGAATTATCCAACAAAAAAGCCCCTTGCGGGGCTTTCGATATAAACTACTCGTCTTCTATATCCTTGGCCTTATCAACCTTCAGCTTCATTCCCTGGACGTAGGTAACGCTTTTTTGGGGCTTAACGGTTTTCTTGCTCACCATTAGCCTTGCACCGGCGCCTTTGGCAATGGTAAATTCCTGTCCGTTGTACTTTACCTTTTTGTTTATAGTGCTAAACATGTAGTAGCCGGCGTTATTGTCAAAAACAATTTCCTCGCCCGGGCCGGGGCCTACAATGGCTAACTGGCGGCCGGTATTAATGTTGCGGCAAATGGCATTGGTGCCTTTACGTATGTGTATTACCTGCTTATAGATGCCATTTTCAAAGCTTACCTTGCCCACTAAGGCAGTGTCTATAGGTATAACAGATGTGCGCTCTAACACAATGGTGTTGCCTATGTAAAACTGTATCTTTTCTAT
Source organism: Chitinophaga pinensis (assembly GCA_945869825.1). Classification (GTDB taxonomy): domain Bacteria; phylum Bacteroidota; class Bacteroidia; order CAMBQF01; family CAMBQF01; genus CAMBQF01. The sequence goes on from CAMBQF010000127.1 coordinate 1,320, forward strand.
AGCGGCACTATCGGTTTTTATAGCCGAAGTTTTGAAGGTTTGTGTAAAAGGCACACGAAAACAGCCCGTTAGGGCTACTACTGTTATTAGTAAAACAACTTTAACTAAGTCTTTCATAAAAAAATCTAAACGCTATAAGCCATAAGCTATTTATACATTACCTCTTTTACCACCTTGATTATTTTGGCGGCATTTGGCATAAACTCTTCTACCAGTGTGGGTGCGTAAGCCAACGGCACATCGGCAGTGGTAATGCGGCGTATGGGGGCATCAAGGTAGTCGAACGCGTTTTTCTGCACCATATAGGTAATCTCGGTGCTTATGCTGGCCAGTGGCCATGCCTCTTCTACCACCACCAGGCGGTTGGTTTTTTTAACCGATTCTATAACCGTTGCATAATCAATAGGGCGAACAGTACGCAGGTCTACAATCTCAGCCTCTATGCCTTCTTTAGCCAACTCATCGGCAGCGGCAAAGCATGCCTTCATTATTTTACCGAATGATACGATGGTAACGTGGGTACCTTTGCGCTTAACATCGGCCACGCCAATAGGCAAAAGGTATTCGCCATCAGGCACCTCGCCTTTGTCGCCATACATCTGCTCGCTCTCCATAAAAATAACAGGGTCATCATCGCGGATGGCGGCTTTCAACAAGCCTTTGGCATCGTATGGGTTTGATGGTACAATAACCTTTAAACCAGGAGTGTTGGCATACCAGTTTTCAAACGCTTGTGAGTGTTGTGCACCCAGCTGCCCTGCCGAAGCTGTAGGCCCACGGAACACCATGGGTATTTTGTACTGCCCGCCACTCATGCTCAGCATTTTAGCTGCCGAGTTGATAACCTGGTCTATAGCCACCAGCGAGAAGTTGAAGGTCATAAATTCTATTACGGGCCTTAAGCCGTTCATAGCAGCGCCAACGCCAATACCGGCAAAACCAAGCTCGGCAATGGGGGTGTCTATCACGCGTTTATCTCCAAACTCATCGAGCATGCCATGGCTAACTTTATACGCGCCGTTATATTCTGCAACCTCTTCGCCCATAAGGAAAACGTTTGGGTCGCGTCGCATTTCTTCACTTAAAGCCTCACGCAAGGCTTCACGAAATTGGATTGTCCTCATACAAAGACAAAGATACTAAGATTTTAATGAGTTGGGCTTTTGAATGCTAAAGGTCACACTACCCTGTCGAAACCGCTGCGGTAGTAAGCTTTATCAAAAATAGCTACCAAAGAAAATATGATTAATGCTACCAAGCCCAACAGGAATAAAAACAAAAACTTGAAAACATTGATAACAAAGCCTGCCAAAAGCTTAATAACGGAAATCAACTTTAACAAAAATATCTTAGCAGCCATATATAGTTACAACTTGGGGAACAATAGCAAAAGTACCAGCTTACTAAGGGAGCTATTACCAATTTCGATAACCAGTAATTTTTCGTCGATGGATTGCAATATTAAAATGATATTAGGAAATTAACCTACCAGCAATGTATATACATTGTCTCGCTGTTCTCGGCTAATAGGTATTTGCTGGTCGTTCTCCATAACCAGGTAGCCGCCATCATTACGCACAATTTTTTTAACCTTATCAGTATTAACAATATAGCTACGGTGCACCCTGTAAAAGTTACCGTTGTTAACCAGGGCTGGCTCATATTCCTTCATTACTTTTGACACCAATACACTCTCGCCTACCGTGAAGTGGAAACGTGTGTACGAACCATCAGCCTCCAGGTATAGTATGTTTTGTATATCGGCAAACAAAATGCTATTGCCCGCCGGCAGAGCAACTTTTGATACCCTTTTGCCCGATACCGCCTGCTTTAGCACTTCCATTTGCTTACTATCCACATCGGCCAAAGGCTGCAGGCTTTGCAGTTTGGCAATAGTACGCTCCAACTGTGTTATTTGTATGGGCTTTAGCAGGTAATCTACCGCCGATATGGCAAAGGCCTGCACGGCGTACTCGCTGTAGGCGGTAGTAAACACTATTTTAAAGTCAACCTTATCAAAAAACTCAAGCAACTGAAAGCCATTGTAGCCAGGCATTTCAATATCCAGAAAAACCACATCAGGCTTATATTGATGTATGGCTTTTACTGCCGATGGGATATCAACAGCCTGCGCCACCACCTCTACAGCAGGGCTAAACTCTGCAAGCAGTTCTTTTAAAACGCTGCGGGCTTTGGCTTCATCATCAACAATAAGGGCTTTCATATAAAGTACTAAAGATGGGTAAAAATACTATTATTTGGGCTTAAGCAATTGGTATATGGCAGGTTTGGGTTAGTAAACGGCAACTGTGCTTATTAGTTATCTAAGTAAGGTATGCTAAGTTCTACCCGTGTACCTATGACTTCGCCCGAAGGCAGCTGCAAATCGGTATACTCTACCTTAATCTTCATCTTATTGCCGGTACTCAGCAGCTCAAGGCGTTTGGCGGTAGCGCTTATAGCAAACGACTTATGTTTTTGCGGGTGGAATTTCTTTAGTTCGCCCGATTTTTTGCGGCCAATACCATTATCGGCAATAATGCAATGCAGCAGCTTAGTTTCAGGTTCGTTGTTTAGCGATATAAAAAGTTTCTTTTCGCCCCGTTTATGAAGCAAGCCATGCTTAATGGCATTTTCTACAAAAGGCTGCAACAGCATGGGCGGTATTAATATTTTGGCAGTAGAAGGGATATTGGCTGTATCAATAGCATACTCAATATCGTTAGAAAAGCGCAGATTTTCCAGCTCAAGGTAAAGGTTAAGTGCTTTTAGTTCTTCGTTTAGCGGCACATGCTCTTCCTGACTTAAGTCAAGGGTGATGCGCATCAGATCGCTAAACTTGCCGAGGTAGGTGTTGGCCAGTTTTTTTTCGTTGGTTAAAATAAACTCCTGTATAGAATTTAAGGCATTGAATATAAAATGCGGGTTCATTTGCACTTTAAGGGCCGACAGTTGCGATGCCCTTACATCGGCTTCTAAACCTGCCTTTTCGTTAAGCAGCTTGTTGCGTTTGTTTATGCGGTTTATGTTGTAGCGGAACACCAGGTATACGCCAGCCAGTAATAGCAACGCCAAAAAAATTAAAAACCAGCCCGCGCGCCAAAACGGTGGGTTTATGGTAAATGGCAGCGATACTATGTTTGATTGTGTGCCCCCGCTATTTACAGCCTTTATTTGCAGGTTGTAGGCTCCGTTGTTTAATGATGTAAGCGATAAGCTGCGTTGCCCGCCTGGCAAGGCCACCCATTCGCCATCATCTAACCGATAGTAAAAAACAAGCCCTTCGGGGTCTGATAGCTGCAGGGCAGTAAAATCAAACCGGAGGTTGTTTTGGTTGTATTTAAAGGTGTTGCCAGTGCTTAAATCAATAGGCTTATCGTTTAGGTATACCTGCTTTATATACAGCCGTGGGGCAGGCATGCTGCGCGACATGGTATTATTATTAACTAAATAAACCCCGACAGTATTAATAAACAAAAAGCTATTGCCTGCCAGTGGCAAAATACCTATGGCCTTGTTGGCCGTTAAACCCGTGCTGGCGCTTATAGTTGTAACTGCCGATGTTGAAATACTAACCTTATTTATAAAACCCACACCTGCCAGCCACATTTGGTTTCCATAAGGCAAAAGCGCCTCCACACTGTTACCTGTTAACCCGTTGGCTGTAGTGTAGTGGTTTACAATTTTGTTGTTTTGCAGCACATAAACACCACTGCTTACAGTTGCCACCCATGTTTTGCCCTTGTTGTAAAGCAGGCGTGTTGCGTATATGGGCTTACCATTATCGGTAAAAGGTGTAACAGCCTGTTTTGAACTAAAATAAACCAGCCCCGAAGCGTTGCCTGCATAAAATATGGCGGCCGTACTGTCAAACCCCACGCATCTGCCACGGGTATTTGCCACAATAGTAAGTATGTTATTATCTACAAATTTTTCAAAAAAATTAATCTCGTAAGCTCCTTTAATTTCTTTACCGGCGGGTATTTTCCCAAACTCTGAACCAGGCTTAAAATAAATTTGCTTAATACCATCAGAACAGGCTGTGTACAAAATACTGTTATCGCTATCTAAAACAGCGTTTTTAGTAAGGGTAAAACCTATTTTATTACAAACCCCATTGCTTAGAAAATAACTGTTGTTTTGAAAAGCCAGCATGCGGTTATTCTGCTTATCAAAAAGCAGTTGGTTAACCTCTCGCTTTTCGGGTAGTAAATAGGTATTTAAAAGCCTACATGCAGGCATTTCAAACTCTTTAACCACCCCATTGCTAAAGCCCAGCCATAGTGTGTTATTAAGCCCTGTAGCGTAGCAAACCACTCCATTATCGCCAACCCCTACACTATAGAGTTGCACTAAATCTGGGTTAGATACTTTAATAAGTCCGTTATCAAGGGTTCCAACCCATTGCTGCCCCTCGCGGTCTTCAAAAACAAATGATACACGGTAATCTTGAAAATAAGGCCCAGTAATGGTGTAAGACTTATCGAACAGGTAATACCCTGTATTGGTAGACATGTATGTTTTGTTTACCGCAAATTGCTTACCGTTTGTATACTGCCGTAAATCGTAATTTTTCAGTAGGTAATTAGCACTGGTTGCAATATCATTATCTAAACAATAAAACTCATAAATACTGTTTTCGTAAGCATATAGCTTATCATTTATTACCAGGGGTAAAAGGTTATAGCCGAGCCTCTTAAGTTGTTTTATTATATCAGTATTCAACGTATAAAACCTACCATTTGTATAGCGGATTATGTTACCCAGATTATCAAACAGGTAAAGATTATTTTTAAAATAAAAACAGGTTCTGGTGTTAAAATATTTTGGGGTAGGAATTTTTTTGTGCTCAAGCGTTTTCAAATCAAGCTCTAATGGCCCACCTACGCTTTGCGCTAAATACAGCTTGTCTTTTTTATCATTAAACTCAAAATAGCCACTGCTGTTATTTACAACCCCGGGCAATATTTCAAGTGTATCATTATCAATATAAAAAACCTGGTTATAAAAGTTCATGCACCAAATGCGGCCAAAAGCATCTTCTTGGGGGCTGGTAATAGCACTACCGGCCATTGCGGTATTGGTGTAGAGTTTAAAATCAAAACCATCAAATCTTACCAAACCATTATCAGTACCTAACCACAAAAAGCCCTTGTTATCTTGTGTTATACCGTATACCGAATTTGTTTTAAGGCCGTTTAAGGCGTTGTAAACTATGTAAGGTGATGTGTTTTGGGCTTGCATAACAACAAACCTGCAACACAATAACAGTAGTATTAAGTATTTGTAATGTTTCTTCAATTAACCAGATTTATATTGTACTAAAATGCAAAAAATTACCGGTTCGGTAATTTTTTGCAAGGCCAAAACGCCCGAATATAAATTTATATTTTAAATTAAATATTGGCCTAATGGTAAGTGCGTAGCGATAATTCTTTCTCAGAAAACTCTGGCGGTCTGGTGCTTTTATCCAGTTTACGCTCGGCAGCAGGCTTTAGCATTTCGGTAGCTATGTATTGAAAATGCGTTTGAAAAGCAGCACATGTCCATTTACCAAAGGGGGTATGCCCACCTTCATACAACTGGATATCATATTCCTCTCGCGTGGTGCAGTAGCCAAAATAGCAATTGGCATAGGTGGCAACAATTACGTTGGTAACACCGCGCTTGCCCAGTGTTTCTAACAACTGTGCACGCAGGCGGCGGAAAGCCACGGTAGTAATCTCGCCAGGGAAACCAACAATAGCCAGCTGCCCAACTACTATAATTTGCAGGGGCAGTATCTGTGGAGTCCACGTATGCTCGCGCAGGCTGCCGGCACGGTACTGCTTTTTCATTTCTTTAATCAGCGGGTCGGCAAACGATGGTACAAAAAGCTTGCTCACATCGCTATAACCCAGCACACGGCGCTCGCCATTCTCATTCACAATCTCTTTGTTGCCCTGTGCCTCAAAAACCTCCAGGCGGTGCTTGTATACATCCTCCCCTTCGGCTTTGGCGCGTTTCAGCATTTTCTTTTTGCTGTTGGCTACTACGCCTGTGGTAATTCGGGCCAGCCAGTCGGGTATGCCTTTACCATCAACAGGGGTACCTTTTATAAAGGCAAGGCCCATAGCAGGCGGGGCAGTTTTGGCGTTGCTTTCGCCACGGGCAAAAACAGGGTCGGCCAGGGTGTTGCCCAAATCGGCAAATACGGTTTCGCAGTCAATAGCCCCGCTAAGAGGAGCCGTAGCCTGGGCCGCTTCAAATATCTCTACTGCCTTTTTATGCTGAAGCTCGCCCGTAAACTGGCAGCTTTTTAAATCATCTTTAAACTTACCACGTTTCCAGTTTTTGCCTTTACCATGGAAGTTTGGCGATATGTCGCCACAGGCCTCTTGGGCAAATATGGCAATAGCATCGGGGTTACCTGCGTTTTTATAATACTCTTCAAAATAGGTAGCCGCCCAGCCCTTGTTATCGCCCGATATTTTCAGGCGGTTGTTTGGCAGACTGGTGGTGTGCACACCAAAAAAGTTGGCCTGCCCCATAGGCTTACCATCTGCTCCGTCAAAGCGGATAAGGTTCATCTGCCTTTCCATAGCCAGGTGCGTTTGGTTTGGGGCGCATTTCTCTACATCGGGGTTTTGGTTATACGCATCAACCGACCGGTTAAAAGCCACATCCCAATCTTCTTCAAACTTACCCGAACCTATACGTAAATCCCCTTCTTTCTTGTTCCCTTCGGCTGCCACAACAGCATCGTAAATAGCATCAACATTGGCATTAAACACCAAAGGCTGAAACCCCGGTATGCTCATATTGTATATGGCATAGTGCGAGTAGCCACCGGGTGCGCTGTGCGTATGCTGCGCGGTAAACATAGCGTTGCTATGGTTATAGCCCCACTGGGGGAAATTATCGTTAAGCCTTTTTAGCACGGCCTCTTTCATAGCTATGGTAACAAAAGCACTCTCGGTATTTACAAAAACAAACTTGCTATCCGTATCAGGGTGTTCAACAACAAATGCACGGGCATAAACAATACTCTCCTGCTCCACAGCTTTGTGGTGGGGCATGCCATACCCCATCATTCCTACTCCGGGTTTAAAGCATTTAATTTCGGCTTTGCCGGTACCAATTTTGTACATAATTAGTTGATAGTTTTATATCTGAAATTTGACATCTGAAATTTTTAAACTTTCAGATTTCAGTTGTTAGATGTTAGATTGTTACGGACGGAATTTTATAAACGGTTTCACTTTAAACCCGTCGTTGGTTTCTACATACAAATAGCAGTAACCATAGGGCACATAGTTAATATCAAGGTTTAATTCAAACATATACCCGCCCAGAATATTCTGGTAAAAGCCGTTGTAATACACCTTGCCAAAACGGTCTATCACCTGCACACGCAGGTAACCATCTTTGTTGGTTAAGGCTTTC
>CAMBQF010000128.1 GCA_945869825.1 Chitinophaga pinensis
TGAAGCGGGCATTAAGGCTCTTGCCACTTAAGCGCGAATCGGACAAGGTATTAAAAAACCGTTGCTGCGCGCGGGCCACGTTTGCTCCCGCTAAACCCAACGCCGTAGTTAACGATTTTGCCTGCGGATAAATAACCACCCCAATAAAAGCAAAAAACACCAGCAGGTTTACCCACATGCTGTATTTAGAATGGGTAAGCACCGTTGCAAATGCCGTAACCAACAGCGCCAACCCAACCGTAATTTGGTTTTTGCCCTTAAAGCTAAACTGCCCGGTAGCCAACAGGTAAACAAAGGTAGCTACCTCAAACACCAACACATTTAGCCCCGGCGACTGGTTATGAAACATGATAGTACCCAGCACAGCGCTGATGAATACCACGAGCAAATTCCTTTTACTGTCCATATAGTTGGTTCTTGTTATGAATATATTAACGGTTGGTTTTGGGCCTTAGTATTTCTCCAAACTAAAACCCTCTCAAACCCTTGCTGTTGTAATAAATTTTCATCATTTCGAAGAACTAAAAAGTAACTACACAGGAAACCACTCTCCCTTTTAAAGGGAGTACCTCTGACCTTAGTCAGAGGGGAGGGATTAATAACTATCAAACCCCTTCTATTGTAGCAAAATTTCACCATTTCGCCCCCCTCACCCTCTCCCCGACTTCACCCAATTGCATTGGGTTCAGCCACCCCTCTCCACGCGTGGAGAGGGGAACGTCACGAACGTAGTAAGTGACAAGGGGTGAGGGTACTAACAATAAAAACCCAAGCCTCGACAAGTGGGGATTTGTCAAAACCTGGGTGCTTATTTAAAGTCCCTCCACCTTGGGGGAGGGATTTAGGGAGGGGTGAAATAGTCTTTCGCTCCTTTTGGGAGTTGCGGAGTTGTGGATGGGGCTACTTAACTATTCTTTACTATTCATTTATAATTTCTCGTTGTTCATTTTTCATTCCCAACGGGCGACTTCTTTACGCCGCGCTAATTGTAAACATTGACAAGACTGTCACTCAAGGCAATGGTTTTCGTTCAAATTTTTAGTTATTACTTTTAGTTTTTAGTTAAAAGTTGCAGTAGCTACTGCTAATTTGTTTTACTCCCCTCTCCTTCGGAGAGGGGTTGGGGGTGAGGCTGTCTTTTGCGCAAAAGAACACCACAAAGATACAACAACCCAACACCAAAAGTCAAGTAAAAAATAATAATTGTTAGTAATTATTAAAATATCCCTCTTTGGAGAGGGTGGATTCACGCGACAGCGTGAAGACGGGAGAGGACAGCTACCTCGCTACCACCACCCTCCTCCTCCCAACAACCTCACCCCCACTCTCTACAACAAATACATAAACCCCATTACCCAATTCTGTAATAGGTACAGTTTGATTAGCCTGCGCTATCTGCTTTTGAGATACTAACTGCCCTATTAGGTTGTAAATGCCTAGCTGGGCTTGGTTTATGTTTTTAGGCAAATCTATACTTACAAAATCTTGCGCGGGGTTGGGGTGAATATTGATCTTATCTAACTTATTTTCTTCCACTCCAACATCATCACACAAAGTTACAGATACACTATCAATATATATATAGGCGCTTTTGGGCATCACCCAATTATTTCCAACACCTTCAACATGCAACGTATCATCGTTTGAAATCTCATTGAAGTTTCCTATAATCATATATTTTTCCCCTCCTTGGGCAACAAACGATCCTGATATTTTTGTCCAACCAATTTTATTGGTTAGAAAATTAGAACTATTCACAAATTGCGGCTGACACTTAGATAATCTAGGGGAATCAAAAAATATAGAATCATTTGAGAAAAACAATCCAATGTTATTTACAGTATAACTACTTGCGCTATCTGCAAGGCTCACATAATAATTTACACAATAACGCTTGGGTAATAAAACAGATGTTAACTTACATTCTATATATTCGACTGCGTTTAAAATATTAGTTTGATAAGTATATATCCCTGCATAAAAATCCCCGTCTTTAGGCTCTTCATATCCAAAATCATTTTGTGGTATTCCGTTATAACAACCATTATCAATAAACCTACTATAATAATCGGGGCTTGCACCTCCACTTGTAGCACTAAACCAGTTTTTACAATAATTTATAGTTGGACCTGTGTTACATGGTATTTGGTAATATTCCTCAAAACTTGGGTTAGGCACTAAATTAACTTGCGCTTTTACACAGATAAAAGCCAACAGCGCAAGCAAGGTATAGTTCCATTTAGCACCCATCTACCAAATATACATTTTCATTCGTTTCCCACGATTGAAATCGTGGGCTATGTTATTATATATTTCTTGTAATTGCGAATTAAAAACTAAACGCTGCACGCTTTACGCTAAAAGCTCTATCTCCCCACTTTCAAAAATCTTCACCCCTTGCCCATCGCCGGTGGCGCCAACTTTAGCCATGGCTTTAGCTACAGTTGCACTTTCTATTGGTTTGTATTTTTTTAGCGGGCCGTTCCATAAAAAGCCCAGGCCCCCCATTACCACTTTGGCTATGCTCTCGCCCTGGCGGTGTTCTTTGCGCGGGCCCAGCAGCATACCGGGGCGAAAGATGTTTACGTTGGCAAAACCAATCAATTCAATATCGCGCTCTACCTCGCCTTTGGTCTTCAGGTAAAAGGTGCCGGTATCTACCTTAGCCCCAATGCTCGACATTAAGTTGAACGATTTAGCCCCTTGTTCTTTGGCAATTTTGGCAAATGCCAGCGGCAGCTCATAATCAACAAAACGGAATGCCTCTTTGGTTTTGGCAACGGCAATGGTAGTACCAAGGCAGCAATACACATCGTCAGCCACCAGGCGGTCTTTTATGGCATCCAGGTTTTTAAAGTCGGTTACTACCTGGTCTACTATGGGGTTGTCGGTAGCTAAATGCCTGCGGGCGGGCACAATTATTTTGCTGTATGCCCCGCTGTTTATAAGCTCGGTAAGTAAAAAGCCGCCGGTTAAGCCCGTAGCGCCCAATAGTAATGCTGTTTTTTGTGCCATATAGATGAAATCGATGAGTGTATAGATACTATCAATGAAGTATTAACAAATAATAACCTACACTTGTTTCAATACCTCCGCAAAGTTGAGTAATTTTGCACCACAATTTCAATTAATCAAACAGTAAACACTTAAAAACAACATACAATGGCAGTATTAGTAGGCAAAAAAGCCCCATCGTTTAAAGCTAAGGCCGTAATTAACGGCGAAGAGATTGTAGATAACTATTCGTTAGACCAATTTATAGGCAAGAAGCACGTTATTTTGTTCTTCTATCCAAAAGATTTTACTTTTGTTTGCCCTACAGAATTGCACGCTTTCCAGGCTGCTTTGCCTGAGTTTGAGGCACGCAACGTAGCGGTTGTAGGCTGCTCTACCGATAATGAGCATGCGCATTGGGGTTGGTTACAACTACCTAAAGACAAAGGCGGTATTGAAGGTGTTACTTACCCTATTATTGCTGATACAAACAAAACCATCTCTCACAACTTCGACGTGCTTAACGGCTCTTACGAATTAGATGAGGACGACCAATTGGTAGCATCGGCCGAGATGGTTGCTTACCGTGGTTTATTCCTTATCGACAAAGAAGGTATTGTACGCCACCAACTGGTTAACGACCTACCACTGGGCCGTAACGTAGGCGAGGCTATCCGTATTGTTGATGCCCTGCAGCACTTAGAAGAAAAAGGCGAGGTTTGCCCTGCAAACTGGTCTAAAGGCGAAGACGCTATGAACGCTACCCATGGTGGTGTTGCTGATTACTTAGCTTCTCACTAAAGAGCCTCACCCTAACCCTCTCCAAAGGGGAGGGAACTACGGGAATAAAAAAAGCCCTGATGGATTCCATCAGGGCTTTTTTACTGTCAACCGGCAACTGCCAACTGGCAACTAGTTAACAAACCAAAAGTCGCTGGGTGCAACGTCGGTATCAAAAGAGTCTACCGGGCTAAAAGAGGTATTGTATTTAACCACCTTGCCAACTGATGTAAAGTTGCGTGCATCGGCACCGTAAATGCTGCCATCCACAGGGTCTACACCAACACCGTAGAAGTAACGGTTGATAACAGGGCTGCTGCTAAGGGCCGATGCGTTGATTGAAAACTCATACACGCCACCACTGTATAGGTAGTACAACTTATTGCGCGTACCATTAATAGTAAGGCGCGATGGATTGTTATCAGGCGAGTTAAAGCTAAACGTAGTTTGGAAGGTTGGCGATGCCGGGTTAAACTTAACCAACTCCGGCGATGTAGCCGTGCTGCCCGTCCACGATGGAACGCCACCGCAAAGCACCCATAGGTTACCGTTTTGGTCGGCCTCTATTCCACTTGGCCAGTCGCCAACGGTAATGGTGCTTTCCAGTTGGTCGGTTTGGGTATTAATAACCGATACGGTAGAGTCGTTAGAGTTGGTCACAAAAAGCTTGTTGCCCAGGTATACCATCTTCTCGGGCAATACGCCAACAGTAATAGTGCTGGTAACGGTGTTGGTAGTTAAGTCTACTACCGATACACGGCCCTGGCCGCTAAAGCCTACCCACTCGCTAATGTATCCTTTGGTTTCGCTAACGCCCACAAAATAACGGGGCAATGCCAGGTTGTCTATAGTGCCTTTAGCTTCAAAAGTTTTAGCATCGGCCACAACCACTTTGTTGGCATTGTTTACCACTACATAGGCCTTACCGTAGCTAACGCTTATAGACTGTACTATATTGCCCAGCGGAACACCGTTTACGGCGTTGTATATATCGGTGTCTTTGGTTTGGTTGTCGCGGCTCCAAAAGGCTACGCTACCATTACCCGACTGAAAAGGGCCCTCGTTGGTGATAAACAACCCGTTGGTGTAGTTCTTTGCGCCGGGTGTGTTATCTACCTCGTCATCCTTACAAGATTGAAGCGTAACAGACATAGCCAATGCGCTAAAAGTTAAAAGGCGTACAAGTGTTTTAATTTTCATTTTTATTTATTGTTTTAGTTTTTTGTTAAAACCGATGGTTACCCCGACCCTGTAGTTGCGCAGCGGCATAGGGCGGTAGGGCAAATTAAAGTAGCTGTTGTTGGTAATGTTGTAGGCCTGCAACCAAACATCCAGGCTTATATTCTTTAGGCTGATAGACTTTGAAAGCCTTGTATTCAGCAACCAGTAGGGGTCTATAGATTGTATATTATCGCTGGTGGTATAGCGTAAGCCAGTGTACTGCAAATTGGCAAACAAGGCAAACCCTTTATAACCCACCATTACCCCACCCGATGCTACATTGCGTGGGGTATATATCAGGTCTTTGCCAATAATAACCGGCAGGTTGATATAAGTTTGTTTATTAGTAGCTACCGATAGCGCATACGCCGCATCTACCTTTAGGTTGAATGACCGGTTGATATAAGCTGCACTGCCCGTAACCTCTGCCCCGCGGCTAAGTACCTGTTTTAGGTTTTGTGCCTGCCAGTAGCCAAACCCAGTAGGTTGCCACTGCAGCCAGTTGTTTACCTGCATGGCAAAGCCTGTTACTTCACTTTTAAAAGTCCAGCCTTCCTTTTTGCCAGTGTATACAAGGCCTGCTTCGTAGTTCCAGCCGCCTTCAGCTTTAAGGTCGGTGTTGCCGCCCGGCACCCAGTAACGCTCGTTAAGCGTTGGTACCCTAAAGCTGCGCGACACACTAAGCTTAGCCATCAGGTTATGCTTAACCAACATATACGTAGCCCCAAACGATGGCGCTGCCGCCGTTTTAAAGCCTTGTACAAAAATATGCCTGTAGCCCGCCATCAGCGAGTAGCGCTTTATAGGCTCGTAGCGGAATATTGCCAGTGCCGATGCCCTCCACTCTGTTTTGTATCCGTTATAATCTACAATATCAGCCGTAAAAAACTGGCCCTCCCCTCCTACTTTCAGGTACATGTGGTTGCGGAACCAGAAGGTATGCTCAGCCTGCAACGTACTGGTCGACATTTTAGAGTTCGATACCAGGTAGTTGTCGTTATAGCCTATATAATCGTGCACATAAGCACCGCGCACTATCAGGTTCTTAAACTTCCAGTCGGCCAATAAGCGCATACTTTCATCTACCTGCCTTGCCTTGGTATCGTTACTGGTTAGCGTTGGGGGTATTTCCCTATCGGTATAGTTATACCATGCTTTTATACCTATGGTTGATGCTCCGGCAAAAAAGTCAAAATCCTGCATAAAGGCACGTTGCTGTATGACGCTGTTTACCTGCCTTTCCTCGGGTTTTCCCAGCTTAAAAGTGTTAAGGTAGTTGAAGTTGTTGTTGGCTGTAAGCCATTGCGCTGTGGTGCGGCTGTTGAATTTACTATTCCCCACCGTATTAAATACCGACCCAAAATAGCGGCCATAGCTACCCGCCTCAAACGTTGCCGATGTCTGTAGGGTATCATTATTAATAAACCCGAAACCCGAAACGTAACTGATAGAATTGCCAAGCATAACCGCGCCCCCAATAGCCGACGAGCCAAAGTTGGTACTTGATGAACCATGTTGAATGGTAATGCCCCTAAAGCCATTGGCGGGTATGGTAGAAAAATCGGCCAACCCAAGCACTGGGTAGTTTATAGTAATATAGTTCCACACCAAAGCGGTATGTTCTGCACCTGTGCCCCTAAAGGCAATGGTAGACAGCATGCCCGGCCCGTAGTTTTTCAGGTAGATGCCGGTGTTCTCTTGTATAAGTTCGGTTAGGGTATTGCCCTTGTGGCGCATGGCTACCTCTGATAAACTGGTAAACCTGGCTGAAGGGGAACTGGTAATATAGGTACGCACCTCAACCGAGCTAAGATCTTGCGCAGCCTTAAGCAGGGGCACAGTATCCTTGGGTGCCTGGGCAAGCACAATGCATGTACATAAGGTACATAGCAACAGTAGTATGTTGTGTTTAACCGTCATGGTATCAAATAGCCTTTCTTCCCGAAAGCTAATATTGATTTATGCTAGTGGCAGGTCTTCTGACTCGTCCCATTCTTTGCGCCTTCCCGTGATGGATAAACCAACAGTGGCATTGTGCAAACAACTTGTAAAGGACTTACAGCACCGGGTAGTGTCGGCGATTTTCACACCGTTCCCTTTTAATTCCAATCAACGCGATTAGAAACCTTAGCAGGGCAAATATATAACCTTATGTTGAATGTTTTAAACCCATCCCGTAAACTATTCTATAACTCTAATGATAACCAACATTATACAATTAAGCTATAAACAAAAAGGGCAAGATTGCTCTTGCCCTTTTTATACACACACAACAAACTGAAAAGCCCCTCTCACAGGCCTCGCAGACTCTTTTAGCTCATTTGTTGAGCCATAATCTTTACTTTCCTCTTAGCCATATGCACATAGTAAGGCACCGCTTGTTTTGCTAATTGTACATTTAATGCTAATAATGTTAGGCATAGCGCTGCACGCCCCATCCTTCCAGCAAACAGCATTTTGGCCTTCACCAGCTTAATACGCATAAGTAACGCAGCCAGCTTGTATTTTAGTATCAGCAGCTTCATGGTTTTTAATTATTGCCGGCCAGTAAAATGCACACCAGTAAAAGCACCCAAAGTATAGGGCCCCACAGGCGCTCTTTCTTTATTATTCCTACTATAGCTTTCATTTTAATTGGATGGTTTGGTTTAACTATAGGATGAATACCGTTGCTTATTTCCACAAACCTGGTTATAGGTTGTCCAGCTCTTTTCGCACCGCATCAAATGTCATGGGTTTAAATTCAAAGCCCGATACAACACCCCCTCCGGTTTCATATTCTTTTATTGCATAGTAAACACTGCCATCGGGCCGCTTGTCTACAACCATCACTTTCACCTTTCTGTCTCTTGGTATCCCCGATGCGGTATAGTCTCCCTCCAATGCCTCGTAGCTTCGGATAGCAGGCATTATGCTTAATATGTCTTTAAAAATAATTTTCACCGTTACATCATTGCCTTTCGCGCCTGCATCAACAACAACATTAGTCGTGCGCCCCGGGTTATAAAAGCGGTCGCAATTAATCCAGCCCAACTTGCCAGTGTTCATCATATAATAATCAGCATCCGTCTTCATAAGCGAATCGTGGCGGATAGCCGCCACCTTGCTTAGTGAATCGAGCCACAGTTGGTACTTTTCGTAGGATATACTATCAGCAGGAACCCATGTTACCTCAGTCACATATTTTTTACGTTTATTATCATTTATAACAAGGGTTGATCCTGTGTCTTTATACTGGCTAAAATCGTTTATGTACAACCGCACAACTTCTCTGCCTTTAAAGGCCGTAGTCTCTCCTTTCGGCATATTTTTAATATTGGCATATACCGATGCTTTGATGCGGTCTAATGCTGCCTTTTGTTTTAGCCTGTTTAATAAAAACTTTTTAGCGTGGTGTTCAAGCACCAATGTTGGCTCATATACATCTCCATTGTAATTATATTTATACGAGAAAATAAAGTAAGAGCCTTTTAACAGCCTACAATCTTCAGGAGAAATGGTAAAATTATCCTGAAAATA
>CAMBQF010000129.1 GCA_945869825.1 Chitinophaga pinensis
GCGCGTATCAAAAATTCAAATCAGCAAACAGTAACAATGGCTAAAAACATTTTTGCAACTGTTATAGCAAGCGCTATAATACTGCTGGCAGCGTGTGGCCAAGAAGGCGCATCGCATACCGACGATGCTACGTCGGGCAAAATCAAAATATCGGTTGATGAAAACTACCAGTTTTTGGCCGATACCCAAATAAATACCTTTGTGGCATTAAACCCTGATGCCGTTATCACCCCAACCTATGGCGACGAAACCAGCGTTTTTGCCGATTTTATAAAAGATTCGGCAAGGGTTATTATGGTTAACCGCCAGCTTACCGCGGCCGAACTGGCCCATTTTGATTCTATTAAAATTACCCCCCACGTTACCACCATTGCCTGGGATGCCGTTGCTCTTATTGTAAACAAAAACAACCCCGATACCAACCTATCCCTTGGCCACCTTAGGTATATTCTTGATGGTAAGGTTACCAAATGGAACCAACTTAATAAAACATCTAAACTGGGCGATTTGCAGGTAGTATTTGATAATAATGGGTCGAGCAATGCTCGCTATTTGTTAGAAAAGTTCCAACTGAAAAATTTTCCGGCAAACTGCCAGGCCGCAGAATCTAACCCCAATGTTATTAAGTATGTTGAGGAGCACCCAAATGCCATTGGCGTAATTGGTGTTAACTGGATTAGTGACCGCGACGACTCTACATCTATGAGCTTTTTAAACAGTATTAAGGTTGTCAATGTCAGCGAAAATCAGGATACATCATTCAACCACGAGTTTTTTCCTCCACTGGCCGGCTATGTTGCAACCAAAGATTACCCCTTATCGCGCGAAGTGTATCTTATTAAGCGTGAGCCCTATAACGGACTTGGCACAGGCTTTGTAAACTTCTGTTATTATGAAAAGGGACAACGCATAATAAAACTAATGGGCTTATTGCCTGCCAATACCGCCATTAAGGTAAAACAGCAAAGCCTTAAAGTAAAAGAATAAGTATAACCCCACCCGAATATCCTAACAACACTCATGAAAATTCTTAAAACAGTATCGGCCGCAGTGTTAGCAATGTTTTTTGCAGCATCAGCACAGGGCCAAACACTAAAAGATGCCATTAAATTCTCTGAAAATGAGCAGTACGACAAGGCCGATGTGACTTTTAAAAAACTATTAGCATCAGAGCCTGCCAATGGCGATGTGTATTACTACTACGGTAAAAACTTTATCAGTACAGAAGACCTTGACTCAGCTAAAATTATCTTTAAGCTGGGTACAGACAAAGCTCCTACAAACCCTTTAAACCATATTGGCTTAGGTTCCGTAGCGCTTTACCAGGGCAACAAAACAGAGGGTATGGCTCTTATTGATAAAGGTGTGCAATGGAATGACAATAAAAACATTGCCATATCTATAGAGGCTGCCTATGGCTTAATCAATGCCCCTATAAAAGACACCGCGCAGGCCATGAAGATTTTATCTAAAGCCCGCGAGTTGGATTTAGGTAAAGACAAAAAGCCTAAAAACGCTAACCTGTACATAGCTTTGGGCGATGTGTTTTTAGAGGCTAACAAAGGCGGCGATGCCATGAACAACTACGAAAAAGCCCTTTTGTTAGATAAAGCAAACGTACACGCTTACCTGCGCCAGGGACAGCTTTGGTTACGTGCACGCAACTTCGAGTCGGCATTAAAATCGTATAACGATGCTATAAAAACAGACTCTACCTTTGCCCCTGCTTACCGAGAAAAAGGCGAGTTTTACTTCTTGTTCAACAAATACGGTTTGGCTAAAGAGCAGTACAAAAAGTACCTGTCGCTGGCTAAAAACAACTTTAAAGCCCGTATACGCTACGCCAAGTTTTTATTCCTTGCCAAGCAGTATAACGATGCTATTACCGAGATTGACCTAATCTCTCAAACCGATAGCAACATTGCCGTGCTTAAGCGCTTAAAGGCATACTCGCAATATGAGGTACGTAAGTACGAAGATGGTTTAAAAACCATAAACAGGTTTTTTGCCTTGCAGCCTAAAGAAAAGCTGATATCTAAAGACTATGAATACTATGGCAAGCTGTTGCTTAAAAACAACCAGGACTCTTTAGCCCTAAAAGTATTGCTTGATGTGTACAATGCCGATACTACCCTGAAAGAGCTTAGCGGTGATATTGCAGGTGCATACCTTAAAACAAAGAACTACAGCGAGGCTATCAGGTACTTTACAATAAAAGTATCACAGCCTAAAGATGTTATTACTGCCGACTGGATTAACCTTGGCCTTGCCTACTACCAAACCGCCCAGTTTGGCAAAGCCGATAGTGCCTACGCTAAAGCAGCCGTATTGCAGCCCGATGCAGCTATTGTATACTTAAAACGTGCACAGGCTAACAGCAAAATGGACCCTGATTCTAAAAAAGGGTTGGCTAAGCCGTTCTACGAAACCTATATTTCTAAAATTAAGCCTGCCGAAGTTGACAAGAATAAGAAAACCCTTGCCGAGGCTTACAGCTACTTAGGTTCATACTACCTTACCGTTACTAAAGATTATGTAGCGGCAAAAGCTGCCTATACCAAAATTTTAACTTTCGACCCAGACAACACCAAGGCAAAAGATGCCATGGAGCTAAAAGAACTGAAAGACGTTGTTGTTCCCGCTGATATGAATGTGCCTAACACTGTTCCAAGTGATAGCACAATAACCCCTGCACCGGGCAACTAAGCACCTCACCACTCTCTAAAACAGAGGGCATAAAATATATCTGTAGAAGTCCCGTATAACCTATGTTGTACGGGACTTTTTAGTTATTTTTGTAGTAATGGATGTTGATGTTTATACCTACCTGAGTAAGGAAGAAATAAAGGGGTTGCTAAAAAAAAGCAACTGGAAAGCTGCATGGGAGGTATTTGATACCTGGTTTTGGATAGCTTTTGCTTTTGCCATTGCCGGTATATTTCCTAATGTTTTTACCATTATAGTTGCTCTGTTTATTTTAGGTGGTAAACAGCTTGCCTGCGCCATTATAATGCACGATGCATCGCACCATGCCCTGTTCCAAACCCGCAAGCAGAACGAGGTGATAGGCTCGTGGTTTGGGGCATACCCCATTTTTCACGATTTGGTGCGCTACCGCCCCTACCACCTTAAGCACCACGTTACCACCGGCACCACTGCCGACCCTGACTTACCCCTTACCAAAGGCTACCCTACAAACAAAGCAGGCCTTACCCGCAAATTTAGCCGCGACCTTACCGGGCTTACCGGCGTAAAAGCTAATATTGGCCTTACCGCCATGCATATGGGCTTCTTGCAATACCACCTGGGGGGTATGATCATCAAAATTGACCAAAAAGGCCGCACAATAGCAAACGTATTTACCACTACATTTAAAAATATGTGGGGTGCTGTTACGGTAAACGCTATTATGCTGGGCATACTATGGCTTTGCGGGGCACCATGGCTTTATTTACTTTGGGTGGGCGCATACTTTACCACCTACAACTTTTGCCTGCGCGTGCGGTCTATTGCTGAGCATAGCATAGTGGCCAACTCTACCGATAACCACGCAAACTCGCGCACTACGTATGCCAATTTTTTAGAGCGTATGCTCTTTGCCCCACACTATGTAAACTACCATGCCGAACACCATTTGCTTATGACAGTGCCACCCTACAACCTGCGCCGCATGCACAGCATGATTAAAGAGCGTGGCTTCTTTGAAAAAGGGTTGCTTGAGCCAAACTACATCCGCATAGTAAAACTTGCCGCCAGTGGCAGGAAAAAAGCCCTGTCTAATTAATCGAAAGAGTTTTTCTTTAAATTTTACTAATTACTTTCCGTTCCAGATAATGCTAACAATGATTTCATTTTTTCGACCTAAAAATTGATATGGGGCATTATAACCTAGAAAGCGGAAATTTCCATAATACTCAATTCCATTTTTCCTTAATATACCTTCTAATTTATCAGCATTAACTTTTATTTTCTCGTCATTTGCATATCCTCCAAACCGAATAGCTGCAACATACTCCTGTGCAGTGGTTTTAATGCTTACAGACGCATCGTTTGGCATAGGTAAATTATCTTTGGTATAGTCACCTGGCATAACAAAACTCATAGAAGAAAGAGAATCATTAATGTCCATATGCACTGGCGTTGTCATGGCAATTTTCTTATTGGCCTTATTACTACCAAAAATAAATGAAGCCAACTTTCTAAATCCTGGAGAAGATAGTTCTTTGTATGTTTTTACATCCATCGAAATACTTGCCATTGTAGCCGGAGGATATAAGCGTATCTCAAAATCTTCTTCTGTTTTTATCACTACGTACGGTTGAGTTTCTGTATTTGCCATTATAAAATATACCTGAGAGGAAACTAATAATACTGTGATAATTGTAATTATGATAAATGCTAATTTCATACTGAATTATTCTTATACATATAGTAGAATAACAAACAATACCCCGACTTTCTTTGTTTAAATAATCTGATTATTCTGTTTAAAAATATTTAAAATAACTGCGGCTATAAGAGCTACAGCAAGCTATTTCTCAAAAATAAATTTAAAAAATAACCGCGGTTATATTTACTGATAAAAACAAAAAAGCCCCAACGTTTCCGTTGAGGCTTTTTTTATAAGTAAAGGTTTATTATCCAAGGTATGTTTTAAGGATTTTGCTACGTGATGTGTGTTTCAAACGACGAATCGCTTTCTCTTTAATCTGTCGTACACGCTCGCGTGTAAGGTCAAACTTCTCACCTATCTCTTCCAATGTCATTGCATGCTCACCGTTCAAACCAAAGTATAACTTAATAACATCAGCCTCGCGGGGGGTAAGTGTAGACAATGCGCGCTCAATCTCTTTACGTAACGAATCGTTAATCAAACCACTCTCAGGGCTTGGGCTGTCAGAGCTGCGCAGTACATCGTACATATTGCTCTCCTCACCTTGCACCAATGGCGCATCCATAGATATATGGCGGCCCGAGTTTTTAATAGACTCCTTAACGTCGTTCTCGGTCATCTCCAAAATCTGGGCTATCTCTTCGGCAGTTGGCTCGCGCTCATATTCCTGCTCTAGTTTAGAGAATGCTTTATTGATTTTATTGATAGAACCAATCTTGTTCAGCGGTAAACGTACAATACGCGATTGTTCTGCTAATGCCTGAAGGATTGACTGGCGGATCCACCATACGGCGTACGATATGAATTTAAAACCACGGGTCTCGTCAAAGCGCTGCGCAGCCTTAATCAAACCAAGGTTACCCTCGTTAATTAAGTCGGGCAGGCTAAGGCCCTGGTTTTGGTATTGTTTAGATACCGATACAACGAAACGTAAGTTGGCTTTGGTTAGCTTCTCCAACGCTGCCTGGTCGCCCTGGCGTATACGGCGTGCTAACTCAACTTCCTCTTCGGCGTTGATAAGCTCAACCTTTCCAATCTCTTGTAAATACTTATCAAGAGAGGCGGTTTCGCGATTAGTAACTTGTTTGGTAATCTTTAACTGTCTCATAGGCAAACACCCTTTATATCAAAGGGGCTTTTATACGATAGTTGAATATATATGTTACAAATAATAATAAGCAATAACTAGTCGCGGCGTGGGCCACGGTTATCACGACCACCGCCTTTAAAATCGCGGCGTGGGCCACGGTCACCACCTTCGCGGCGTTCGCGTGGTTCCGGCTCAACATACCCTTCAGGCTTGTCGATAAGAACTTTACGTGATAGTTTCAATTTACCGGTTTTAGGGTCAAGGCCAATTAATTTAACCTCAATCTCATCACCTTCATTCAATACACCATCCATAGTTTCCAGGCGCTCCCATTTAATTTCAGAAATGTGCAGCAAACCATCTTTACCAGGTAGTATCTCAACAAACGCACCAAAGGGCTGTATTGTTTTAACTTTACCGGTATATATTGTACCAACTTCAGGTTCTGTAATGATGCCCTTAATTTTATTCAATGCCGCATCAATATCGTTTTTGTTGGCCGATGATATCTGGATAACACCTTCCTGGCCAACTTCTTCAATAGTAATAATGGTATTGGTTTCACGTTGCATTTCCTGGATAACCTTTCCACCAGAGCCAATAACGGCACCAATGTATTCGCGTGGTATGCGGAATTCAACAATACGTGGCGCGTGTGGTTTGTAATCTTCATTAGGCGCGGTCATTGTTTTAGCAATCTCGCCTAGAATGTGAAGACGGCCAGCACGGGCCTGGTCAAGGGCCTGCGTCATAATTTCCGACGTTAAGCCATCCACTTTAATGTCCATTTGGCAGGCAGTGATACCGTTTTCAGTACCTGTTACCTTAAAATCCATATCGCCCAAGTGGTCTTCGTCGCCAAGAATATCAGAAAGAACGGCAAATTTGCCTGTTCCATCAGTAATTAAGCCCATAGCGATACCTGATACCGGACGTTTAATTTTAATGCCTGCATCCATCAAAGCCAATGTACCGGCGCAAACCGTAGCCATAGATGATGAGCCGTTAGACTCAAGGATATCAGAAACAATACGGATAGTATAAGGATTCTCCGGAGCCGTAGGAATCATGTTTTTCAATGCACGCAACGCTAAGTTACCATGGCCTACCTCGCGGCGGCTGGTACCGCGGTTCATACGTGCTTCGCCTGTTGAGTAAGCAGGGAAATTGTAATGCAACAAGAATTTGGCAGTACCTTTAATAATGGCGCCGTCAATCATTTGTTCATCCATTTTGTTGCCAAGGGTAACCGTGGTAAGCGATTGTGTATCGCCACGGGTAAAAATAGCCGAACCGTGTGCACCCGGAAGGTAATCAACCTCGCTCCAAATGTTACGTATCTCGTCTGTTTTACGTCCGTCTAAGCGTATACGCTCATTCAATATCACATCGCGAACGGCTTGCCATTCTACTTCGTGGTAGTATTTTTTAATCAGGCCAATTTTCTCAGCCAATTCTTCTTCGCTAACAGTAGCTTTGTACTCGTCCAACACAGCTTTAAAAGCAGCTTTACGCTCGTCTTTTTTAGGGTTGCCAGCTTTAGCTACAGCGTATACTTTATCGTACGTAGCGGCTTTAACAGCAGCGCGTAAGTCTTCGTCGTTCGTTTCGTGGTTGTAAACGCGGGCAGGTTTTTTGCCACCTGCAGCCTCAACCAATGCATTGATAGCGGTAAGCTGACGTTTGATAGCATCGTGGCCAAAGGCAATAGCCGACATCATATCAGCTTCTGCTACTTCTTTCATTTCGCCTTCAATCATTACAACGTTCTCCATTGTAGCGGCAACCATCATATCAATATCGGCAGTTTCTATCTGCTCCATAGTTGGGTTTAACACCAACTCGCCATTTATACGGCAAACACGTACTTCAGAGATAGGGCCTTTAAAAGGAATATCAGAAAGGGCAAGAGCTGCCGATGCAGCTAAACATGCGTAAGAGTCTGGCAAAACGCCCGGCTCAGCAGATATAAGGTTGATAACAACCTGTGTATCGGCATGGTAATCTTCAGGAAACAATGGGCGCAAAGCGCGGTCAACCAGGCGGCAGATAAGGATTTCGTAATCTGACGGACGTGCCTCACGTTTAAAAAAGCCACCCGGAAAAACACCGGCAGCGGCATACTTTTCTTTATATTCTACGGTTAAGGGCATAAAATCGGCCCCCGGAACCGGGTCTTGGTTAGATACAACGGCAGCCAATAACATGGTGTTGCCTATGCGTACTACTACCGAGCCGTCGGCTTGTTTTGCTAGTTTACCGGTTTCAAGGGTAACTGTACGGCCATCGCCCAAATCGAACGATTGAGTAATTGCTGTTTTAGACATAGTCTGATTGGTTAAAATACTTTAAATGAAAAACGAAAAGAGGCAATTTGTATTGCCTCTTTTCGTTGGTGAATTATTTACGGATACCCAGGGTTTTGATAATCGCCCTGTAGCGCTCAATATCATTATTTTTTAGGTAGTCGAGTAAACGACGACGCTTACCTACAAGGTTTATTAACGACCTTTGGGTGTTAAAATCCTTACGGTTTAGCTTTAAGTGCTCTGTAAGGTGGTTGATACGGTGTGAGAAAAGGGCAATCTGGCCTTCTGAAGAACCTGTGTTGGTTTCAGTTTCACCGTGTAGTTTAAAAATTTCTTTTTTTACTTCGCTTGTCAAGTACATCTTTATACTGTAAAATGTTTTTTACTTCTTTATTAAGGAGTGCAAAGATAGAGAAATTTTATTAACAACAAACCCCAGCCAACTAATTTTATTTTTAGTGTTGATTTTCAACTACTTATATAATTGCCCAAGTAGCGGTTTAGGGTTATTAACTAAAACAACTACCTGCACCTGTTATCTCTCTACCCTTGCAATGAGCTTTGTAACAACAACTGAAACCTGAATATTGAGTAAAGCAACTATGGCAGAAATAAAAAAGCCCCTGCAATGTGCAGAGGCCCTTTTACTATATAAAACATGCAGCTGTTTTTA
>CAMBQF010000130.1 GCA_945869825.1 Chitinophaga pinensis
TGGTAAGGTCTACATCGGGCGTGTTAACCAGCTCGTAGCTTTGGTTGTATAGTTCGGCATCAAGTATGATAGGCTCATTTTCGTTAAAAATGGTTTTGCCACTTACGCGGAAATAACTCTTATCCTCTTTAACAGAAAGGTATTGCACCACCTTGCCCACAAACTCGTTAAACAACGTGTGGCTTTGGTTATTCTGGTAGTCTTCCAGCCTCCAGCGCCACAGGCCTTCGCCGGCTATAACACCCGTACGGCGGCCGTTCACCTCGTTAAACACCACCAAGGGGTTTTCGGTTTTTACGGTGCCTATCTGCTGGTAACCCAACACCGATGCAGATGTAGTAATACCGTATGTTCCGTATGGCGATTGCAGCGGCGGGAATAGCGGCAATGCCTTGCGGGTTTCGTCGCTAAGGGTAAAGTACGAGAAGTTGGGGGCAATGCTCAGCTGCACATCGTTTACAGAGCCTATGCGGCTGCCGGTAATGCTAACGCCCGCGCCCAGCTTGTTAAACTGTATGGTGTTGGTTTGCCCGCCCAGTATATAAAGCACCGGTAATGATTTTGCCGTAAGCTCATCGGTAAAGCGGGTGCCCATGTTTTGGTTTGATGGTAGCTGGTGCATTATCACCAGGCTGTAGCCTGCTAAAGAACCTGTAAAGTCGTTGCCCAGGCCTACTTCCACCTCATAGTTCTCATTGCTCTCTATGGCGTTCTTCAGGGCTGCAATATCGGGGTGTGGCGATGCGGCCAGTATCAGCACTTTCTCGCGGCTATCCAGCACGTTTACAAATATATCGGCTACGTTGTTGTATACATTGGTTTCGCCCTCTACCACGCTAACCGCAATGCGGTAGCGGTTTACGCCGCTCTCCTTGGCATCCAGCAAAATAGGCACCGTAGTGGTATAGGCATCGGCGGGGATGGTTACGTTAGATGTAAACACCGTTTGGTCGCCTTTTTTAACCGTTAGTATAGATGATTTACCACGTAGCTTTTTGGCATCAACCACCACCTCTATAGGGAAGCTGTTGCCAAGAAACACCGTGCGGTTATAGTTTAGCGATGCTATAGCCAAATCCTTTTTAACGGTTGTGTCGCCAAGGGCTATGGTGTAAAAGGGGAAGTTAAGCTTCTCTGCCGCATACACAGGGCTGCTGCCGCGGTTAAATATACCGTCAGACGCTAATATAACCGCCCCGACGTTGCGGTTGGCGTAACGGTTTTGTATCTCATCAACAACAGTCGATATGTCGGTTTGCTTCTCTTTATAGTCAAAGGTGCGGGTTTCGCTATCGCTTACCTTATCGCCAAAGCTTAGCACCTTCAGGTCGAATTTATCCGATGCCTTTTCGAAGAACTCCTTCAGCTTATCGGCATACTCCTTACGGTAAAAGGCAGAGTCGGCCCCACCAACAATAGACTGTGAGTTATCCTGGGCAAAAACAATAATAGGCTTCTCCACCTCTTTGCCGCTGGTTTTAATCAGCAGGCCAAGTAGCAGCAGCGATATAAAGAACACCGCCACCGTGCGCAGGGCAAACAGGCCACGTTGCGCCCATGTGCCAAAGGCAGCAGTAGCTTTATCGCGGTAGTACAACGCAAAGGCATAGCCAACACCGGCCAATGCACACACAATAATCAACCACGCGGGGTATTCAAAAGTTATATTCAAAATATGTCTTCTTTAAAATTAAACGGCCCCACTCCCTAAATCCCTCTCCCCGAAGGAGAGAGGGACTTTAAATTTCTTTGCTCCCCTCTCCTTTGGAGAGGGGCCGGGGGTGAGGCTCTTATATTGTCTGCATCCCGCCATCCACGTTAATGGTTTGGCCTGTAATATACGCCGATAAGTCCGACGCCAAAAACAGTACCAAATTAGCCACATCATCAGCCGTGCCCATACGCTTAAGCGGTATTTGCTCCACCCACGCATCGGTCATTTTGCTATCCAGTTCGCCCGTCATTTCGGTCTCAATAAAGCCGGGACATACCGCATTGCAACGTATACTGCGGCTGCCAAGTTCGCGCGCTATGCTTTTGGTAAAGCCCAGCATGCCTGCTTTACTTGCCGCATAGTTGGCCTGCCCGGCGTTACCGCTGCGCCCCACTACCGAGCTGATATTGATAATACTGCCCGAACGTTGTTTTAGCATTGGCCTTTGCACGGCCTTTGTAACGTTAAAAACCGATTTTAAGTTTATGCGGATTACTTCGTCCCATTGTTCCTCGCTCATGCGCATCAATAGGTTATCGCGGGTAATGCCGGCGTTGTTCACTACAATATCTATGGTGCCAAATTCGGCAGCAATGGCGGTAATAAGCTCTTCGGCCTGTTTCATGTCCGATGCGTCAGACCTAAACCCCTTGGCGTTTACCCCCTGGGCCTTAAGCTCGTTTTCCAGTTCCTGCCCTTTCTCTACCGACGACAGGTACGTAAAACATACCGTTGCGCCATGCTCTGCTAACTTGTTAGCTATACCGCGGCCTATACCGCGCGATGCGCCCGTTACCAGCGCTACTTTGCCTTCTAATAGTTTTGCCATGTGCCAAAGATAATCAGACAATCAGTAAATAAGACAATATGGCAATGAGTTTATTAACGTAACAATTTTAAAATATCTTCTTTTAACATTGTCTGATTATCTAATTGTCTGATTGACTAATTTAGTCCAATGCAATCCCTCCCATTCACCGCTGAAGATTTACCATACTTACAAGCCCTGCAACCACCCGACTGGCAAGATATTACCCCGCATTACGAGTATTATATAAACTCGCCGCAATGCTCACCCATAAAAATTGTAGAGGGCGATACCATTGTAGGTGTTGGGGCTGCCATTCGCCATGCAGACACAGCCTGGCTGGCGCATATTGTTACCCACCCGGAGCACAGAAAAAAAGGCGTAGGCGCTTTTATCACCCAAAGTTTGGTAAATGTTCTTTCCGATTTTGAGACCATATGCCTGGTGGCAACACCCTTAGGGCAGCCGGTATACCGCAAGCTGGGCTTTGTAGAAGAAATGAATTATGTATGGTTGGCAGGTGAACCCTTAGACCTTGAATACGATACCACCTACATTAGGCCATTGGAAGAACAAGATAAAGTGGCAGTTCATGCCTTTGATATGGACACCTTTGGCGAAGACCGTATTACCCGCCTTAACCAGCACTGGGAAAAAGCTTTGGTGTGGGATGAGAACGGAACAATAGAAGGCTACTACTTCCCTACCCTTGGTGAAGGTGCTATAGTTGCCAATAACCCTACTGTAGGCTTAAATTTTATTAAGCTCCGCCTTAAAACAAATGGTTTAACAATTATCCCCTTAATAAATACCACAGTGCATGAGTTTTTGCTGGGCTTAAACTATAAAGAAACCATTACTGCAAAACGTATGCGGCTAGGCAAAGAACGCCCATGGAAACCGGAAAAAGTTTATAGCAGGGTTAGTGGGCAAATTGGGTAATTAATTGCATATTTGACACTATGACAGACGAAAGAAAAAGCCATTGGGAGAATGTATATACTACCAAACAACCGCACGAGGTTAGCTGGACACAGGAAGTGCCTACAACATCGCTAAAACTGGTACAAGGTTTTAATTTAGATAAATCGGCAAGTATTATTGATGTTGGTGGCGGAGACAGCAACCTGGTAGATTTTCTATTAGACGAAGGGTACAGCAATATCACTGTACTTGATATATCGGGTGAAGCGTTGGAAAGGGCTAAGAAACGCTTAGGTGCTAAGGCCGATAGTGTAAAATGGATAGAGAGCGATATAACTGAATTTAAGCCCACAGAACAATACGCTGTATGGCACGACAGGGCTGCTTTTCATTTCCTTACCACCCCCGAGCAAATTGCCAACTATGTTGATACCGCTACCAAAGCGGTAACGGGTTTTATGGCTATTGGTACATTCTCAGAAAACGGTCCTAAACGTTGCAGCGGGCTAGACATTACCCAATACAGCGAAGAGAAACTGGAAAATACTTTTAAGGAATTTGAGAGAATTGAATGTATAACTGAAGACCATACTACACCATTTAACACTACCCAAAATTTCATATTTTGCAGCTTTAAAAAACAATAAAAACCATGGCAAAAGGAACAAAAGAAGATCCCTGGAAACTGAAAACCCCTCCGGGAACATCGGAATACGAAATGTATAAAGACACTAAAGACGGTAAAGACATTATAGTTTGTACCGTGGGTAAAACTGTCCTGCATTACGATTACAAGGCATTAGCCGATTTACATGCTATGCTAAAAAAACATGGCGACTGGATGGAGCTTGGTAGCGCCGATGAACAAAAGCCGGCAAAAGAAGGCACGGTTGAAGCCTGGGGACGCAGCGAAAGCAACCCCGTAGGTGGATGGTACGGTTTAAAAAAAGGCTTTAGAGGGCGCTTTGGTATGTACATTCCACCATTGATGGAAGAATTGGGCCTTGCCGAACTGGAGCATAACCCGAAGAATAACAGAATGAAGGCGAAACAATAGCCTAACTCCTAATCCGTCTACCAAAGAAGAGGGGAACAATATTCGCTAATCAGCTAATTAATTTAAAATGCGTATTTTTGCACCGCATTAAATTAATTTGTGATGAAAGATTTATTTGATAAAGTAAAAGCCAATATGGGCCCGCTGGGCATGCATGCCAAAGAAGCACACCATTACTATACATTCCCAAAATTATCGGGCGAAATTGGCCCACGCATGGAGTTTCGTGGACGCGAGCGTTTAAACTGGAGCCTTAACAACTATCTTGGTTTGGCTAACCATCCCGAAATTCGTAAAACCGATGCCGAAGCTGCTGCAAAATACGGTATGGGATACCCAATGGGTGCCCGTATGATGAGTGGAAACACAGACTACCACGAGCAATTTGAGCGCGAAATAGCAGCCTTTGTTGGCAAAGAAGATGCCTTATTGGTAAACTTTGGTTACCAGGCCATGGTTTCTACTATTGATGCTTTGGTAGACCGCCACGACGTAATTGTTTACGATTCTGAAAGCCACGCCTGTATTATTGATGGGGTGCGCCTGCACATGGGCAAACGCTTTGTTTTCCCTCATAACGATATTGCCAATTGCGAGAAACAACTGGAACGTGCCACTAAACTTGTTGAAGAAACAGGCGGTGCCATTTTGGTTATTACCGAGGGTGTATTTGGCATGCGCGGCGATCAGGGCAAACTAAAAGAAATTGTTGAGCTTAAGAAGAAATTCAATTTCCGATTGTTGGTTGACGATGCCCACGGCCTTGGCACTATGGGTAAAACCGGCGCTGGCACTGGCGAAGAGCAAGGGGTACAAGACCAGATTGATGTGTACTTTGGCACTTTTGCAAAATCGTTTGCTGGTGTGGGTGGCTTCTTAGCTTCTGATAAAGGCATTATCGATTATTTCCGTTACAATATGCGCAGCCAGATTTACGCTAAAGCCCTGCCTATGCCTATGGTTATTGGTGCTCTTAAGCGTTTGGATATGATGCGCAATCACCCTGAGTTTAAAGAACGGCTGTGGACCATTGTTAACGCCCTACAAGGTGGTTTAAAAGAGGCCGGCTTTAACATTGGCGATACATCATCACCTGTTACCCCGGTTTACTTAAACGGTACCATACCCGAGGCTACTAACCTTATTTATGACCTGCGCGAAAACCACAATGTGTTCTGCTCTATGGTAGTATACCCTGTTATTCCAAAAGGTATGATTATCTTGCGCCTTATACCAACCGCAGTTCATACATTAGAAGATGTAAACTACACCATAGAGGCTTTCAAGGCTATCCGAAGCAAACTAACCAGCGGCGAATACCAAACAGAAAGCATTTTGGCTGTTTAAAATAGTATATGTCATTGGGATGAACACAGTGACGAAGCAATCTAGCCCCGACTGTAAAGTTGGGGCTTTCTATTTCCTAACCAGCTCTATAAACCACTCCTGCCCGCTACGGGGTTTAATGCTATTGCGGCAGGCCTCGTAAATACTGTACTCAAAGTATGGGTCAAAATAGGTTTGGTATTCTTCGGCAGTACCACCAAATGGCGGTTGGTCGGTATTCTTCGGGGCATTAAACAGTACCCCAACCAATTTGCCACCGGGTTTAAGTAATGCTGCCATTTGTTTAGCATAAGCACCTCGTAAAGATGGGCTTATGGCGCAGAAAAATGTCTGCTCCAGTATTAAATCATACTGCCCCTGATGCTCAAAAAAGTCGCCTTGTATAGCCTGCGCATCTGGGAAGCCATTTACACGGTTTTTAAAGTTATCCAGCGGCTCAATGGCAAGGTCAATAATGTGGGTATTGGTAAAGCCTTGTTGCCAAAGGTATTCAGCCTCGTGCGCATTGCCTGCACCGGGTATCAATATTTTAATAGACTTTTCAGTAAGCCCGTCTATGTATTCTTTCAACGGGGTCGATGGGCCTCCTAAGTCCCAGCCTGCCTTCCCTTCGCGGTAGCGGGCGCTCCAAAAATCTTCGTTTAAATCAATCATATGCAAATATGCCAATTAAATACGTTACTATAAACACCCTATATTTACAACGTTTTGATAGTTGCCCTGCCCATACTCTATGCAACGCTGTTTATATGGCTTATAAGCCGTATGCCATTCTTTCGCAACAGCGGGTTGGGCTTTAAAACAACGGCGTTGCTCTTTGTACTTAAACTGATTGCCGGCACAGGGCTCACATTGGTCTACACCTATTATTATACTGATAAATCTACATCGGACATCTACAAGTATTTTGAAGACGGCAAGGTTGTGTACAATGTGATAAAAGAAAGTCCGGTTGATTATGCTAAACTTGTAACAGGCATCGGGGCTAATGATACAACGCTTACCCATTACCTTGAAGATACCAAAAACTGGCACGAACAATCGGGGGAATGGTTGAATTTAATCAAGGTTAAAAACTTCAATTACTTCAACTCTAATCGTTTGGTAACGCGTTTTAATGCTGTAGTAATGATATTCTCCCAAGGCAATATTTATGTGCACGTAGTATTTATGTGCTTCCTGGGGTTGATTGGCGGCATAGCATTATACAGGGCCTTAGTGCAGTTTTATCAGCAGAAAGAAAAGCTATTGATCCTACTGATATTCTTATTACCGGGAGTTATATTTTGGCAAAGTGGGGTACTAAAGGAGGGGTTATTAATCTTCTTTACAGGCACATTCATCTACAACTTTTTCGCGGTGTTCAATAAGCCAAAGGCTTGGCTCAATATCGCTGTTGCTATCTTTGCTATGCTATTTATAATATTGTGTAAGTACTATGTGGCTTTAGCTATGGCTCCTGGCATTGTTGCATATACATGGTATGCCCTTGCAGGCAAACAAAATGCTGGCTTTAAGTTTGCCTACATATTCTTAGCTATCATGCTGGGTTTGGTAGTAATTCTTTACGCGGCTCCACAATACAACCCACTAAATACCTTATGCGACAAGCGGGACGAATCTATCAAATCGGCCATATTTGGCGAGGCTAAGGAGTACTTGTTTATCGATAAGGTAGCCCCCTACCCTGCCGATGTAGCCCGTAAAATACCCGAGGTAATCAAACTCAGCTTTTTAGAACCTTTAAAGGTTACCACTTCGCCCTTAATCCTAATGGCAACATTAGAAAACCTCTTGGTATTAGCACTCATTGGCTTTTTTATCTTCTATGCCCAACGCCGAATAGGATCGCCCGCCGTATTTTGGTTCCTGATATCCTATTCGGCTATTATCCTGTTTGTTATTTGCTTTACCACCCCCGTAAGCGGAGGCTTGGTGCGTTACAAAACCGCCGGTACTCCCTTCCTTTTAATGGCCTTATTGATGCTTTGCAAGCCAATCAAGACTAAGTTTTTTAATTCAGCTACAACAACAAACAGCCAATTCTAGAGTTATATACTGCAATAGACCTAACTACTGATTACCAACTACTGATTACTAATTCGTACCTTTGTACCCATATTATGGCAAACAAAATTGTTGATGTAAAAGGCATAGCCTGTGGCGCCGAGGGATTGTTTTTAATCTCGGGCCCATGTGTTATAGAGAGCGATGATATAATG
Source organism: Chitinophaga pinensis (assembly GCA_945869825.1). Taxonomy (GTDB): domain Bacteria; phylum Bacteroidota; class Bacteroidia; order CAMBQF01; family CAMBQF01; genus CAMBQF01. Next base: position 8,073 of record CAMBQF010000130.1, read on the forward strand.
CTCCGCACGGCAGAAAAGCTAAAAGAAGTATCGGTACGCTTAGGTTTACCGTTGATTTATAAATCATCATTCCAAAAAGATAACCGCAGCAGCGCTAAGTATTACGATGGCCCTGGTCTGGAAAAAGGCTTAGAGGTTTTAGCCCGCATTAAACGTGAGTTCGACCTGCCTATCCTGTCAGACATACACTACCCCGAGCAAGCCGCACCCGCTGCCGAAGTGTTGGACATTATCCAGATACCGGCATACTTATGTATGCAAACTACACTGGTAGTTGCAGCAGCTAAAACAGGCAAGGTTATCAACCTGAAACACGGCCAGTTTTTAGCCCCTGAAAATATGGCTAAACCCGC
>CAMBQF010000131.1 GCA_945869825.1 Chitinophaga pinensis
GTCAGGTAATCGGCTATAGTTTTTTCCAGCTTATCGGGCTCGTCATTATTAAAAACAAGGCCATAAATACGCTTAACAATAAGCACCATGTTTATTAAAAATACCAGGTTGCCAATGGTGGCTGTAAGTTTAAAGGGAGAATACCCATAATGCAGCAAACGGTAAGTTATACTGGCAAATGCAATAGCATTTATTATAGTGGTTACTATTGATAAATAAAATAACACCAACTGGCTGAAACGTGTTGATTCTGACTTGCGCAAACTACCCGTTAAACCAAAGAATATAATGGCCATGGCTACTACCTGAACTACATTAAACAGTATAAGAAATCCGCGCTCTTCAAAAGGGTTTTTATCTGCAAAAGGAAAAGAAACCAAGAATATAACCAATACAGCGAGTACCAAAACGCTGAAAATATTAGCCAGGGCGGGTACTATTTTAGTGCCAATAACAGGGTACTTTCGATAGATATATGTTGCTAAAAACGGCGATACAATATAAAGAAACGTAACAACGTTTTTGGTAAAGAACTCAACAAAACCACTTAGGCCTATCATCATAAACAAGCCCACAGTAATACCCATAATGGCCAGTATGCCAATATGAACAATAGCATTAATTATACCAAGGTCGGCGTTGTAGGTTATGTAATCAAAGCGCCGGCGCCAGTCGCTAAGCTTATAGTTTGAAAAGGCTAACGAATAGGAAAACCACAGCAAGAAAACCATATGAAAAAAAGCCATGATAAGTGGCTGCGCATCTTCAATGCCACCGTCAATACCTCGAAAAAAGTAATCAAATCCGCTATCTGAATCTACAACTTTAACCTCAGTAAGCAAAAAGCTATAACCAATACCCAACAGGGTGATTCCACCCAGCTTAAGCGCAGACAGCCCAGTAATCCAGCCTTTGGCAAGTAATATATACAAACCCATGCTGCCCACAAAAAGGTAGGGTATTACATTAAAGTAATATTTAGCAATTATTGTTGATTCATCTTTTAAAAGCTCGAAAGGAAAACGGATAAGCACCCAAAGGATGGAAGCCAGAATGAAAATTACCAACCCTTCGCTAATGGCGGTGGCCGTTTGTTTTGCCACCTCAGGAAACTCGTACTTAAGCCTTATATCCCAAAAGCGTTGCAAATCTGTTGTTACCCCATTACTGAATAACTCACGGAAGCCAGTATTAAAGCCCTGCTTATCTTTATGGTATAACTTTTCCAGCTCTTCAGGATTATCGATATTTTGATTAAGTTGATCTTTCATATATGGTTGCAAGGCTAGTCAAATTATTCAACCTAAACAATCAATAGTAAGAAATATTGCACACGTTATTAAACCAAGCTATCCTTATGCGTTGAACCGGTCAAATACCTCCAAATGAGCCTTTCGCAAAATCCCTAAAAACATCTTGGCGATGATGGCATTGCAGGTAACAACAATTTCTTCGTTAACATGCGTAACACCATTGGTATGGGTTAGGGTTAAGTCAATTACCAAATCAACACCCTTTTGCACGGGCGATGTATAGCGGATGTGTTTGCCTTTCTCCACCTCAAAAACCTTAGCGGTATATACAGGCCACATGGGGATAAAACCCAGTATCATTACCCTGCGTTCTTTTATGTTGTAGTTGGTAAACTCAGGAGTTCGTTCCAGTTCTTTTACCTCAACCATGTATGGGTGCACACTACCAAACTTCTTAAAATCGAGCAGGTGGGTATATACAAAATCAAAGTCTTTATGCAGGGTGTGGTTAAGCGTTATGCTGTGCGGGGATGCCATGGTGCAAATATCTTCGATAAAACCCAACCCACAATTTAATAAACTTATTTAAGGCAACTATCCCCTATCACCTATACCCTAAAATCGCTATCTTTGCACTCCTATTTTTTAAAATTATGAGCGACGATAAAAAAGTAATATTCTCTATGGTGAAGGTAAGTAAGACTTACCCACCTGCTAAGACTGTGCTAAAAGATATCTACCTGTCGTTTTACTATGGTGCTAAAATTGGCATTATCGGTTTAAACGGTTCGGGTAAATCAACCCTGCTAAAGATTATAGCCGGCATTGAAAAATCGTTTGATGGCGAAGTAGTTTTCTCGCCCGGCTACCGTGTAGGCTACCTGGCACAGGAGCCTGAACTGGACAACACCAAAACCGTAATGGACATTGTGCGCGAAGGTGCCCAGGGCGTTATGGATTTGCTTGCCGAGTACGAGGAGATTAACAACAAAATGGGCCTTGAAGAGTACTACAGCGACATGGACAAAATGGACAAGCTGTTGAACCGTTCGGCTGAGTTGCAAGACAAGATTGAGGCTGTGGATGGATGGACGATTGACACCAAGCTGGAGCGCGCTATGGATGCCCTGCGTTGCCCTGAGCCCGATGCCGAGGTGAAGAACCTATCGGGTGGTGAACGCCGCCGTATTGCACTTTGCCGCCTATTGTTGCAAGAGCCTGAGATTTTATTGCTTGATGAGCCTACCAACCACTTAGATGCCGAGTCGGTATTGTGGTTAGAGCAATACTTACAAAACTACAAAGGCACTGTTATAGCCATTACACACGATAGGTACTTCCTTGATAACGTTGCAGGCTGGATATTGGAACTTGACCGTGGCGAGGGTATACCTTGGAAAGGCAACTACTCATCGTGGTTAGACCAAAAAGGCAAACGCCTTGCTATGGAGGAGAAAACCGAGAGCAAGCGCCAGAAAAACCTTGCGCGCGAGCTGGAATGGGTTCGCATGTCGCCCAAGGCACGCCAGGCTAAGAGCAAAGCACGTTTGCAAGCTTATGACCGCATGGTTGGTGAAGATGTTAAACAGAAAGAGGAAAAACTGGAGATGTTTATTCCCGTTGGCCCCCGTTTGGGTAACGAGGTTATTGAGGCTATTGGCGTTGCCAAAGGCTTTGGCGACCGACTGCTATACGAAGACCTTAACTTTAAACTGCCACCAAACGGCATTGTGGGTATTATCGGGCCTAACGGCGCGGGTAAAACCACCTTGTTCCGTATGATTATGGGGCAGGAAACCCCTACCGCCGGTACGTTTAAAGTAGGTGATACCGTTAAGATTGCTTACGTTGACCAGGCCCATACCGATATTGACCCTAACAAAAACGTGTGGGAAGCTATATCGGGCGGTAACGAGGTTATTGAGTTTGGCGGAAAGGTTTTCAACTCTCGCGCTTACGTTAGCAAGTTCAACTTCTCTGGCCAAGACCAAGGCAAAAAGGTTGGTGTACTATCGGGTGGTGAGCGTAACCGCTTACACCTTGCATTAACGCTACGCCAGGAAGCTAACGTGCTTCTTCTCGATGAGCCTACCAACGACCTGGACGTGAACACTATTCGCGCTTTGGAAGAAGCATTAGAGAACTTTGCAGGTTGTGCGGTAATTATTAGTCACGACCGTTGGTTCCTTGACCGTGTGTGTACGCACATACTGGCTTTTGAAGGCGACTCGCAGGTATATTACTTTGAGGGTGACTTTACCGACTACGAAGAGAACAAGAAAAAACGCCTTGGCGATACACAGCCGCATAGGTTACGCTTTAAGAAACTGGTGGCGGGTTAACCCCCTCCCTAAATCCCTCCCCTTTAAGGGGAGGGATTATAAATTACACAACCCTGACCTGCAAAGGATGGGGTTTGTTTTTTAGTTACTTTTGTACCCAATGAAACCCACCTTACCCAAAGGCACACGCGATTTTTCGCCGCTTGAAATGAGCAGGCGCAACTATATATTTGATACCATCCGTGCGGTGTTCCGCACCTATGGCTACCAGCCTATTGAAACCCCTGCAATGGAGAATTTATCTACCCTTACCGGCAAGTACGGCGACGAGGGCGATAAGTTGATTTTTAAGGTGCTTAATAGTGGCGATTTTAAAAAGGATGTTGACTTTAGTTTAGAAGCACCAAAGCTTACTTCATTTATTTCTGAAAAGGCTTTACGTTACGATTTAACCGTTCCGTTTGCGCGGTATGTGGTGATGAACAGGAACGATATTACCTTCCCCTTTAAACGCTACCAGGTGCAGCCGGTGTGGAGGGCAGACCGCCCCCAGAAAGGCCGTTACCGAGAGTTTTACCAGTTTGATGCCGATGTAGTGGGCAGTCCGAGTTTGGTTTACGAGGCTGAGTTTTTCCAAATATTTGCCAAGGTATTTGAACAATTGGGTGCAAAGGTTACCATCAAATACAACAACCGCAAGGTGCTTAATGGTATTACTGAAGCCATTGGTGCAGCCGACAAGTTTGTGGAAGTAGTTACTATTATTGATAAATATGATAAAATAACTCCTGAGGTTTTTATAAACGAGCTTAATAATTTGGGGTTATCTTCTGAATCAATTGACAAATTAAATCAAATCATATTTTCTAAGGTTGCAGCAACTGACAAAGAACGTTTAGAAGTAATTAAATCTGCGATTTCTGTTTCACCAATAGGAGTAAAAGGCATAGAAGAACTACAAACCGTTTTAGGCTTTTTAGAAGCCGCGAATTTCGATTCGTCGGTAATAGAGTTCGACCCAAGCCTTGCACGCGGTTTAAGCTATTATACAGGCGCTATATTCGAAGTTAAGGCACACGGTGTACAGATAGGCTCCATATGCGGCGGTGGACGTTATGACGACCTTACAGGCCTGTTTGGTCTGCCCAATGTATCGGGTGTAGGTATATCGTTTGGTGTAGACCGTATTTACGATGTACTGAATGAGCTAAACCTCTTCCCCGAAACCATGGCCGATGCTGCCAAAGTACTCGTTACCAATTTTGGCGTAGAAGAAGAAAAATTCTCTTTCAACTTAGTTACCCGCCTACGCGCGGCCGGCATCAATGCCGATATGTACCCAACGCAAGCCAAGCTGGGCAAGCAGTTTGAGTATGCCGATAAAAAGAAAATTCCGTTTGTAGCCGTTGTTGGTGCCGATGAAATGGCCAATAACGTTGTCAACCTAAAAGATATGGTTAGCGGCGAACAAGCTAAATATTCTGTTGAGGAGTTGATAGGGAGGTTGGCATAGTGAGAATACGCAGTAACGACCAAATGAAGGCATACCTTGAAGCATTGGGGTATGATTTTCTATCTACCACCATTCCGCTACATCCACGGTTAGAAATGATTGTCAACAGTGAGTTTCTGGTTGAAAATGATTGCATACTGCTTAAGGGATTAAATCAAAACTATACTATACCAACGTTTGAAACAGACTTGGAAAAGTGCGAGTGGGAGTATAACGAAACCCATTTTCACCCCGATATGTTTTGGGATGGAACAGATGAGATTGAGATTTTAAAACTCACCTTAGAATGCGGTAAACGTATTGCTAAAAGGTTATTGCAAGCTTTTCCTTATAAAGTATTCAGGGTACAACTGGATTTTGCCGAAACCGAATATCTGGATAGCGAGATTGAGCGTTACGGAGCGGGAACAGTGCGGTTTTACAAGGTTCGGCCCGCAAGCGAATACACCATGTATCACGAAGACCTTAACGATTTTAAAAAGAATGCAGTATTAGAGATTGAGGTATAACTACCTCTTCCCGTGCTGGCGTGTAGGCCCGCTCATGCTGTCGCCGCGGCGTTTGTAGCCCGATACTGTAGGGCTGTGGCCCATACCACCACTGCCTGCGCGGCTAATGCCGGGGCCAGAAGACATACTGCCACCCCTTGATGAACGTGTAATGCCCGGTGCACCGCAGCTGCTTTTTTTGCTGCTACAAGATGTTACGGTAACTAAAGAGGCTGCAAATGCAATAATTAATAGTGTATGCTTCATATTACAAAAATAAGAGTCTGAAGTTGATATACAAGCAATGTAGCATTAAAATAACACACTATAATTGTTAATATGTAAGCAACCTTACCTACGCATCGACTTTGGGAAAAGCCCCTTTTCTTTTTTCTTCTTTTTTACATCAACCTTATGGGGGCCGGCATTAAAGGGATCGCCTTTGCGGGCTTTGGTGCTGGGGCTGGTAAGTGATGGCAAGCGACCGCCACGACCTTTGTTGGGGGTAGTTAGCGCAGGGCCCGATGCTGTGCCGCCCTTATAGGCAGGTGCACTAACGGCGGGGCCGCCTGTTACGCTGGCTTTGTTGCCCGACGCCGTAATACCGGGCAGGCTGCTACCTGTGGCACATGCACCAAGCACAGCCACAACCAGCACTAAAAACAAAGCGGGTAAGCGTTTTACCATGGTGCTAAAATAGGAGTTCATTGCAACAATGCAAGTGAAGGTTCTAGGTCAATCTTACATTGTGCAGGTGCCAGGTTCCAAGGGGGAAGGTGCTAATATGGCTTACGAAAACTAATTCTTTAATATTTTATCTCTTTATCTTTTTAATTCTTTAATTAACCTACAGATAACACGCAATAGGGTATGTTTAGTAACTTCGCTACTTCAAACTAAAAAAGAAATGGCAATAAAACTGGCAGTTTTTGATATGGCGGGTACCACGGTGTACGATAAAGGATTTGTACACATTGCTTTTATACAAGGCATGCAAAGCAAAGGCTTTGAAGTAACGCACGACGAGGTGAACCCATTGATGGGCCTGCATAAGCCCCAAGCCATACGCATAATGCTGGAAAAACGCATGGACCCTGCCACTATTACCGAAGAATTTGTGATGGAGATACATGATGTGTTTGAACAAAATATGGTGAATTTTTACACCAGCGACCCATCGGTGCGCGAGATTGAAGGCTCATCTGAAGTGTTTCAAAAACTGCACGATGCAGGCATTAAAGTAGCCCTGGATACCGGCTTTGGCCGTAAGATTACCGATACCATCATCAAACGTTTGGGTTGGGATAAAGGATTGGTAGATGCATCGTGTGCCAGCGACGAAGTGGAGCGTGGCCGCCCCTACCCCGATATGATTAAAAAAATAATGGCCGAGCTGAATATTGAACATGTGGAAGATGTTGCTAAAACTGGCGACACTCCTGTTGATTTAGAAGAAGGCCAGAACACCAACTGCGGCCTTGTTATTGGCGTTACCAGCGGTGCCTACACCGGCGAGGCATTAGCCGAATACTACCATACGCATATTGTACCTTCTGTTGTTGAAGCGGGAGAATTGATATTGGCGAATTAACTTTCGGCACACCATTTGCTTTCTGCCTATTATGAAAGCTACTTTACTTATCTTTTTTATTTCTGCATTTGCGCTGCCTGCTATGGTATATGCGCAAACCAAAGCGACTGCAAAGAAAACCACCACTAAGAAAAAAGTGGTTAAAAAGCCTGTGGCTGTTGCTAAAAACGATACCACATACCAATACTACACCAACAAAAAAGTATCGGTTAAAACGGCACCTATGTTAGATAACGACCAAAAGATATTGCTGTATGACAGGGCCGGAAATGTGACCTACACTTTTATAAACAGCCGTAACCACGGTGTTACCCGTACTGAGTTTAGCTTTAGGGCAGATGGCTCTGTAGAGCGGGCTATTACCACTACCCACCCCGATGGTGGCATACATGGTTATAAAACTACTACTACCTTTAGCTCAGCTAATGAGCCCGAGTGGCAAACATCAGAGAAAGACCCGATGAGGAACCTGGAATTGCCCAATAGCTACTACTGGAATAAAACTACCAAACAATGGGTAAAACAAGAGGTGAGTAAAGATTGCCCTGTGGTGCCATGTAAATAACAACACTTACCTGATTACCTCCTTTGCAACTTCGTCTTTTTTAAGTTTACGGGTAAAGTAAATGGTACCTAAAACCATAAAGCCTGCACCCAAAACAGCCAGTATATAATTGGCATTAATAAAAAACTGCAGGTGGTTTATTTTGGAGCTAAACAAGTCTTTATAGAGGGTAACGGCTACGCTACCCAGGTAGCCAAACGAGTCGGCGAGGTAGATGAGGAAACCCGCGTTGGCGGTGAGTTTAAATACGGCTATAAACCGCTCAAACAAAAAGGCATTGAAAGGTATGTAAGCAATATAGGTGGCAAAGCCCGTTAGGGTCATCCATACTATGGGGCCTATAATGCCGTTGGTAAATAATAGCGTAGATACTCCAGCCAAAGCAAGTCCACCAACAATAATCCATTTATTGGTAAAAAAGGCCCTTTTATTATCGCTGATAAACACAAACATGGCCAGGATAGCCAACACCCCAAACGACACTATAGACTCTGTTTGGGCAAAAATAGCAGGCTTTTTATCAAAGCCCATTTCTACAAATATTTCTTTCTGGAAATTATCGCGGTAATCGCGGAAGGCAGATAGTAAAACGTAGGTGATAATGAGCAACACCAACCCTGGTGCAAAGCGGCGAAATACATCGCGGCGCTGTGCT
>CAMBQF010000132.1 GCA_945869825.1 Chitinophaga pinensis
CGTCGCTTGAGGTTGCTGAAAGTTTGGAGCAGTTGCGGTGGTTAGAGAATGGCTTTAAGATAGCCATGAAAGAGACTGAACATGAGGGATTTGCAATAGATACTCCCAGTGACCTGGAAATTGCTAACAAGATGGTTTAGGGTGTTACAATTTGATTATTTTTGCGGTTGATGGAAATTGAACGTATACCAAGTAAGCTTTTATTTAGTCACGATTGCGTGATTATACCTGGCTTAGGTGGCTTTGTAGCCAACCCTAAAGGTGCAAGCGTGCACCCGGGCAGGCACACGTTTAACCCACCATACAAGGCAATATTGTTTAACAGGAGCTTGAATTCGAATGATGGTTTCCTTGTAAATGAGGTTGCTAAAGAGTTGAAAATTAGCTATGCAGAGTCTTTGCAGGCTATTAATAATTTTGTTATTGAAGCCAATACCAAGCTTAGGAATAAGCAAAAAATATATTTTACAGACCTTGGGATTTTGCAAACCGATATAGAAGGTAACATCTATTTTACTCAGGATAATGAGGTAAATTTTTTATTGGAGGCTTTTGGGTTGGATGAGTTTCAAAGTCTCCCGGTTGTAAAAACCAACAAACCCATTCAACGAACCTCAGTAAAAATTGATCGTGGCCCACAACCAATTACCCGAAGCAGAAAACATACTTCTAATAGACAAGTAGTTTATGCAGGTACAGCATTGGCATTGGTTTTAGGTGCTTTATCGTTTTTTGTAAACCTGGGCTTAAGCGGTAATTTTGATGTAGCCAGCTTTACATTTACCGACAATAAAGCCCACGTAGCAGCTACGTCTTGGCCTGCAAATGATATACCTGAAATAACCCTAAGGCCAACACTAATTGTAGACAGCCTTGTAGAAGATAGTATAGCTACTGTTGTTGAGCATACCAAGGATGTTACAATTAAGCCGGCGCCGGTTATTACAACAAACACTAATAAGCAATACTACGTTATTGCCGGATGTTTTGAAGAGTTAGTCAATGCTAAGAAATATATTGAGATATTAAAGCACGATGGCTTTAGTGCATCTATTGCAGATAAAAAGAGCACTAAATTATTTAAAGTTTACTTGGCATCATTTGATAAGATGAGTGAAGCCACAAAGTATATTGATACTTTAGCAGACCCACTTGCATCAACCGTATGGATTTATACAGATAAATAATATTTAAAACAGGATATGAATATTAAAGCTCTACTACTTTGCCTGGCTATAGGCATACTTGCGCAACCCTTATCAGCCCAAAAGAAAAAAGATAATAGTGCCCCTAATACAACCATTGCACCATCTGAAGCTACAGAAAATGATGCTTTGTTTGAATTGCAAAGAAAGGTATATCAACAGGCATTGCGCTACGGCGACTTTAATACGGCTGCTGTTGCACTTAATTATATTGTAGCACTAAAACCTGAAAAAAGGGAATATAAAGATACCCTTGCGCTTGTATACTCTGAACTAGGTGCTAATGTACAGGCACTTAGCGTTGCAAAAGATATTTTATCTACCAATAGTAACAATGCCCCGATGCTTGAAGTTGCAGCAAATGCTGAAGAGTCGTTAGGTTTGATTAAAGAGGCTTTAGAAGATTACGAGAAGCTTTTTAAGTTATCGGGTAAAACATACCATATGTATAAAGTAGCCGGCATGCAATACTATCTTAAGCGTTTTGGCGAATGCGCCGCAACACTTAACGGATTATTGAACGCTAAGGATGTTGGTACAGAAAAAATTACTATGAATTATGACCGCCAACGCCAGGATGTACCACTTTCTGCAGCTGTATATAATATGCGTGGTATGCTTGCTTTAGAGCAGAAGGACTATAAAATAAGCCGCGATAATTTTAATGAAGCACTTAAAATTATGCCTGATTTTTATTTGGCTAAAGGCAACCTTGGCTTGGTTGATAAAATGGAAGCTGAGAAAAATGGAACGGCTACGCCACTGGCACCTTCTAACAATGGATCAACATCTCCTAAAAAAACGGGAGGTAAGTAATAAGTTACTTTAATATAAGAACACGCCCGGTATTTATTTCCGGGCTTTTTATTTTGGATAATAGTGCCATAAAGATTAAAAATATTTTTTTAATTTATTAAGACAGGCTCTTGAAAGCTGTTGTATTTCTGCATAACTTTATGGCTCACAATTTATTCCCAACTTATTAAATGATTAAGAAATTTTTGCTGCCTGCACTGGTAGTATTATCGCTAAACCTATTTGCTCAAAAATCGAAAAATCCAGGTCCGGATGCTGTAGGTAATATAATTACAGAATATGATTACCAAAAAAACCAGCGGTATAAAGGGTATACCAAGCAATCGTTTTACCTTACCATGCGCGACAGTGTAAAACTGGCTGTCGACCTTTATCTGCCTAAAGGAATGAAGCCGGGCGATAAAATACCGCTACTGTTAAACCAAACCCGGTATTGGCGTGGAGTAGAATTTCGTGCGTTTTTCAAACCATTTTTTGGAAATAAATTACCAGGTAAGCCTGGTAAACTACTTAAAGAACTTATTGCCAGCGGATATGCAGCAGTTATAGTAGATACGCGAGGTACAGGTGCAAGCTACGGTCGTTGTAACTACCCCTGGAGTATGGATGAAATTAAAGATGGAGACGAGGTAGTTAACTGGGCAATTAGCCAGCCATGGTGCTCAGGAACTGTAGGTTCGTTAGGGATTTCGTATAGTGGCACTACTGCCGAGATGTTGCTTGTAAATCAAAATCCGGCTGTTAAAGCCATTGTGCCAATGTTTTCTTTGTATGATGCATATGATGATATCGCTTTTCCAAATGGTTTGCAGTTTAGGTATTTTACATCAAACTGGGCTAAAGCCAATACAATGCTTGACAAAAACAAACTACCAACCAAAAAATTTATTGCTAAAATGCTTATAAAGGGTGTTGACCCTGTTGATGGAAAAGGTCGCCGTAACTTGCTTAAAGGAGCTTTGGATGCGCATAAAGACAATATATCTGTTCATGATGCTGTGCTTACCATACGAAATCGCGATGATGTGCCTATGGAGGGTAAGTATTTAAGTGGCATTGATATTTTTAGTCCACATACTTACCGCGGTGTTATAGACTCATCTAGCGCTGCGATATACTGCTACAGCGGTTGGTTTGATGGAGACTACCAACACGCTGCCATAAAACGCTTTTTAAATTTGACTAACCCAAACAGCAAACTTATTTTAGGCCCTTGGGAACATGGGGGATATTTGAATTTGAGCCCCAGCGTAAATGCCGAAGGTACATTTGACAAAGCATCGGAATTATTGAAATATTTTGACTACCACCTAAAGGGTATTCAAACGGGTATAGATAAAGAGCCACGTGTTTATTACTATACTATGATTGAGGATAAGTGGAAGAGCGGTGATGTGTGGCCACCTAAATCGACCCCAACTACCTATTACTTTACTAATGCCCAAAAACTTAGCACAATAGCATCTCCTACAGATAACTATGTGGCTTATACGAGTGATACTACTACAGGGTCGGGCTACATGACCCGTTGGAAAACAGTTAACGGTAAAGTAAAAGAGCCACCAATGTATGAGGAGTTTGGAACATTAACACCAAAGATGGCTTGTTTTACCAGCGATGTGTTAGCTGAAGATATGGAAGTATCAGGCCACCCCGAGATTAGTTTATGGGTAGATGTGCCTGCTGACGATGCCGCATTTTTTATGTACCTGGCCGATGTTGATGAGAATGGGCGCATAACTTACGTTACTGAAGGAGCTTTGCACGGTAAACATAGAAAAGAAGGTGTTAATCCGCCGTATAACGATATTGGCACTTACCATAGTTTTAGCAGCGCAGACCTTACCCCATTTATAAAGGGAGAGCCAGCATTGCTATCATTTACTATGCTACCAACATCTTACCTATTTAAAAAAGGGCACAAGTATATGGTAGCCATATCGTGTGCCGATACAGACCATTTTGAGCCGGTAACACCTAACGGTATACCTATTAAAATTTTAACAGGAGGCGATAAGAAAACATCTATTACGTTGCCTGTAATTAGCCTGAAGTAGTGCTTAACAACCCGTCTATTTTGGCGGCCAGTGCAAAGTCTAATTTTGTAAGGCCGCCTTTATCGTATGTGGTAAGTTTTATGTGCAGCTTATTGTAGCTATTTGACCATTCAGGATGGTGGTTAAGCTTTTCAGCTTCAAACGCTACTTTAACCATAAAGGCAATTGTAGAAGTAAAGTCTTTAAACTTTAACTTCTTTTCAATGGAATCGTCATTTAGCTTCCAGCCTTTTAATTTTTCAAACTCAACTTTAATATCCATAATGGAGTAGGTATATTTATAGTAACATATGCATACGCACAATGTTATAAATTTAAATTAAAAAGCCCCACCTTATACTTGGCGGGGCTTTTAGTTATAGACTGGTTGTTAGGTTATTTAAGGTCGGCAGTTTTTACCATTGTAGGCCCGTTGTTTTGGTTTACTGGTTTAACCGTTTGTAAAAAACGGTACAAGGCTTTTAATTCCATATCACTCATACGGCTGAAAGGCCCCCAAGGCATTGGCGACTCTTTAATAGTTCGGCCTGCGCGGAAGCGTTTAATGAACATTTCTTCAGACCACGAGTGCATAACGCCAGTTTCTGCGTCGGGGGTAATGTTTGGCGAAACCATGGTTACATCAGGGTTACCTTCTCCTGGCAATTTGAACCCACCAGCAAAAGCAGGACCAGTAAATTCGCCTGTTTTTAAATCACGATCGGTATGGCAACCAACACAGTTTGCAACATATTTAGCCAGGTAGCTGCCATATTCTGTACTTGAGTCGGGATTTATTGTAGCTAATATTTTAGGTCTGTTTTCAGTTTTTAGGCCCTCAGGTTTCATAATAAAAGCCCTTACAACATTACCCATAAAGTTAAATTCATTGTCTTGAACTTTGTTTTTAACGGGTGCTAATGTTCTTAGGTACGATACGATAGCAAGCAAATCGCTCTCGGCAATATCATAAAACGGCATAAAAGGAAATAATGCATGCCCATTGTTTTTAACCCCATAGCGCAATACGCGGGCAATTTCAGCATCAGACCAGGCACCAATACCAGTTTCTTTATCGGAGGTGATATTTGGTGTGTATATATTGCCAATTGGTAACTCAAACAACCGGCCACCGCTCATTGGTATTATTTGCCCCTCATCCACCATAGCCATTTTATCATTTGGCACATGGCAATGCGCACAGTGAGCTGGGCCGTTAGCCAGGTATTTACCCCGGGCAATAACACTGCTGTCGGTGCTTGCTTTAATATCAATGGCGGGAGATTCGAATGTGCGGTCTTTTAAGGTGTAAACTGCTACCAGCAGGCCTATTACCAATAAAGCTACCACAATACCAACCCATTTAAGGACTCGTATAAATTTCTTCATGCTCAATGTTTTAGGTTTCATTATGAGCCGAAAATAATTAAATAGAGCAAATAAATTAATTTAAATAGCTGCAACAATTTATCTAATTAATAATCAATATTATACATTTATTTTATGTGCAATTTATTTTTTCTTTTCCAGTTCGTCAACCTTGCTGATGAGCCAGTTAATATCAGCTACCTTTTTGGTTTCCAATATTTCCTTCTTAAGGTCTTCGGGGTTTACGCGGTTGCTTCCATGGCGTGCAGATACTAAACGGCGCGTAAAGGCAATAAGGTTAGAGTATACCTCGCGTTGGTAATCAGATATAAGCTTGTTGCGGCGCAAGTATATTTTAAATGCATCGAACAATGAGTAAAGGGCATCCTCCTCGTTAAGCTCGTAGTAGGTTTTTAGCAATAACGATTTTGCATCCAGGTGGTAATACACATCAGTAAACTCAACACGCAAAAGGGTTTTTAAAGTTTTATCGTACTCTTTGCGGAAGAAGTGGTACCAGGCAAGGCTAAAAGTGTAGGCATTTTCGCGAATAGCGGGGTCAAGCCTGTCTTTTTGGTTTTGGATAAAGTCGTGGGCAAACTCAAACTCCTCTAAGCGCAGGGCTACGGTAACAATATTCTTAAAGTCGTGCGGAGAAAGGTAGCCGCTTTCGAATATCAATCCGGTAGCTAAAAGGGTTTTATTAAGCTCGAACAACTTGCGCAGGAATATGCTATTACCGCTGTTGATTTGCTTTATGCAATAATTTTGGGCAAAGGCATACATATCGCGCACCTCGTTTGACGGGAATTTGGCCGCATGAAGCGCTACCAGTTCCATCAACTTATCGTAATCTTCGTGGTTATCAGTTTCGGTAAGTGTTTTTAGTATTGTTACGTAAATATGTATTACAGGGTATTCCTCAAAACTGCGCTCTTGCAGGTAGGGTATTATCTTTTCAAATATTGATAGCTTATAGTTTACCGATAAGATATTTTGACGATTGATTATTTCGCAGTAGTATTTTAGGTTTTTGGCCAGATAAAATATCTCCAGGTTATCAATCAATTCTTGCAGGCTGCTGTCAACCGAGCGGTTATTTTTTACCGAAGTGTATAAGTATGATTGCTCATTAAACAGATAATTGTAGAAGTAAAAGTCGCTATCGGCAAGACCGGGCTTATTGTTTTGGGCATGTGCTTCATCCAGGTGTTGAAGGAAGTACTTGTCCATGTTGCGCTCTCTCAGGCTCTTTACAAGAAAATATTTTTGCTCCTGCGGATTTTGCAAAAACTCATCAACCGATAAAAAATTTTCTAATAACAGGGTAAGGTCTGAGAGTACATAGCGCAATTTAGCCTCGTTAAACGCCTGGCCTTTGCCAAACAACTTGGTAAAAACATACTCGCGGGTAAACTTGGGGTTATCGTATGTTGGGTGGAATGGTTTAATAATATCTAACAACTCCCCAACCTGCTTATTGCGGTTAAAGTAAGGCGACGCCACGTATTGTTCAAAGCTTTTGAACTCCCGGGGACTTAGGGCCGCCAGTATCTGCACAAGTTTGGTATTGAGCATTAGTAGAGGTGTTTCATGCGTTGATTTAACTACAATGGCAATGTATATTATTACATTGATATTTGGCAGGACATTTTTTGCCCCTTATCGCAAATTAACACTAAAATGCTTTATTGGCAAGTAGTTGCAGGCATAATTTATCGGAAAGAGATATGTGGTTTTATCGCTTTTAGTAATTAGCAAAGTGGTCTTTGTCCCATTTGTAGGTGTTTAATTTAACCCCTTCTCGGGCCTCCATATAGGTTTTAAAAGCATCGGAAAAACGGGTGCGTTCCTCTATAACTCTGTCCAGGCTACCATTCATAACCAATAGCAACTCAGCAATTTCGCGTACCGCATTTTGGCCTCCAAAGGTTGAGGTAATATAATCGGCCAGATGGTTTTTTACTATGTATTCTTCAAAAGCCTTAGGGCCGGGGCGGTTAACCATAAAACGCAGGCCTGTGTCTTTTAACATCGATACATCTATAATATCGTCAAAAAATACGGCGGTGTTTGCTAGGTGCAATTGGTTGGCTTCGGTAAAATGGTTTAGGGCGCTTTTTTTGTCTTTTGTGCCAAAGTAGAGGCCGTTAAACTTTTCGCGCTTGGCTAGCATTTTGGCACTCTCATTAGGCTCTCCGGTAATAATGGCAATGGGTAGTATGGTTTGTGTTTCTAACCAATACGCAAAGCGGAACATATTTAGGCCTAACGAGTCGGGCTCGCTGAAACCGCTGCCCATATCAGCGCTTTTACAACCGTTATTAAATACACCATCCCAATCGGCTACAATAGCCTTAAGGTTACCCAATTTAAGTTTAAATGCATCGGGCATTGTGATAAACCGCCCACCAAAATGTTCGTGCTTTAGCATACTGCAATAATAACAAATTGGAGCCTCACCCCAACCCCTCTCCAAAGGAGAGGGGCTTAAAAATAGTAAAGACCGCTTTTTGGCAGCCTTTGAAAATATTTATAATGTACCCCTCCCTCACACCAGTGGTGTGAATACTCCCCTTCGCAGGGGGAGAGCTTTGTTTTAGTTAGCCGATAAGGCCCATTTTAACAAGGTCTTGTATATCAAGCATGCCAACAGGGGCGTTGTTATCAAGTACCACAATGTTGTCAATCTGTTTTTCTTTGAAGATTTTAACAGCATCGTATAACAGTGCAGAGGCGCTAACGGTTAATGGCTCGTTAAAGCTAAGTTCACCCATGGTGCTATCGGTAAAGGCTTTGCCTTTTTCTTTCAGGTTGCGGCGCAGGTCGCCATCGGTAAATACTCCTTTAAGGTTACCGGCAGCATCAACAACAGCAACAGCCCCTAAACGGCTCTCGTTCATTTGTACAATG
>CAMBQF010000133.1 GCA_945869825.1 Chitinophaga pinensis
ATTTATCACGTTTTTAAGTTTAGGATGAATCCTCCACATTGGGCAGCAGAAATTGGTTGGTCATTAGGAGTTACAGGGCCTTACTTTGACGATAGTGAGCCGTATAATAATTCAGGCACTGCATTTAGTAGGATAGGAAAAATGGATTTAACGACTCCTGAAGCTGAAGCAAAATGGGTGCATGAAAATATCTCTATGCGACATGGTTAACCTCTCGCCCACTTGCCCCTAAACAGCAGGTAAATAGCAAAGCAGCCACCACCAGCTACCAGGTAAAATAGCGTTTGTATTCCGGGTATTATTAAAACCAATATCCCGGCCTCTGTTGGGTCCGCACCCATCAAAACTAGCGCTTGCGACACCAGCAACATATACACAGGCAAAGCCCCAGCCTGTATAGGTATAGCGCGGCTAAAATTACCTAACGCGAATATGAACAGTATCTGCCCGAAGGTGAATGTTGATATACTTGGGAAGGCATCAAACCAATACCACGTCATTACAAAATACATAAACCAGATAAAGGCTGTATGCCCCCAAAACTGCCATTGTTTTTTTAGGCGGAAAACACTCAATAACCCATCCAACAACCCCTTAATTATTCCACTTAGCTTACCGTGTTTATGCTTACGATAATAGCCGCGCCACCACCATAAAAAAACAGTTAGCAAAAACAACCCTACAAAGCCAACTATAAACAATTTAGTAAAATTCTCATTATATAACTTTACCAGCGGTGTGTACAGATTTTGGTATACAAAATCGTACAACAGGTTTAGGTGGAATAACAATATCGTAGTGCTTATTACCAGCATACATAATATATCGGTAACCCGCTCTGCTATTACCGTCCCTATAGAGATTTGCAGGGGTACTTTATCTGTATCGGCAAGCACCGTACAACGCGTAACCTCCCCAACCCTGGGCAGTCCCTGGTTTACAAAATAAGCACTCATAGTGGCCAAAACTGTAGTACCCAGGCGGGGTTTATTGCCTGTAGACTGCACCATTAAACGCCAACGCACTGCCCGGCTAAAATGGGTAACAGTAGTAAAAAAAAGTATAGCTATATAATAGGTTGACGGGATGGTATTGAATTTATCGCGCAGGCTGCTAAAGGTGTTTTCTCCCCTAAACAGCACACCCCACAATACCAGGGCAAAAAGTAAAATCCCAACTGCGGTAAACAATAAGGACTTTAACCAACTCTGTTTCTTTTCAGCCAATGCTATTTCGTTATTTTGCTAAGTGCTGATGTGCCTTGCAGTTTATCGTTTTTACTGTAGGTATAAGATTTTACCAATCCTGTACCAGGGCAATAATACTCAATCGTTTTCATTTCAATAGGTATTTTCATCCCGCCAATGGCTGTTTCCAGTCTTGAGTTGGCTGTAATTTTATAACATTCAAAAGTACCCGCTGGTACGGTAACTGTATCTTTAGCCTCTACCATACGGTTGGTAATACTCATACTCAGCGTAGTCATAACAGTAGTTTGGCCCTTTGCCGATATATCCCAGCTCATAAAGGCATCAGCCAATGCAGCCCCAACGGTAAGTGTACCTGGTAGCACAATAAAACCATTGCCTTTGGCTTTCACATCCATATCCTTATAACCATCCAACGTTTCAGCCGGCAGGGTCGATTTCATATCTATCAACATCTCTGTGCCTTTGCATTGCACCATATAGGCTGCTGTAGATTGTACCTTACCCTTTTTGTCTTTCACCTCGCTACTGATATCGGCTTCTGTACCACCATTGCGCAAATCTTTTACATAATAGGTAACAGTACCGCTGGGTTCTTCCTTAGGGTTATAGCTAACCATCTCAAACGACGCTCCTGTGGTTAATGGAAAATACATATCGCACTGAGCTTTTGCTGTGCTGTTCAATAAAACAAAGGCAAAAAGAATACATTTTTTCATGGCTTGCATGCATTTAAGCAATAATCAAATGTATATAAATGGCTGCTACTAAACTATAATAGTGGTCAAATAAAATAATTCTTCCTAAACAAAAAAATAGTATCTTTGCTCGCTATATAATCTGAAATCAGGATTTATGGCAAGTTCTAAATTTATTGGCGAAGGCCTTACTTACGACGACGTTCTATTAGTACCTCGTTATTCTGAAATCCTCCCCCGCGAGGTTGATGTTTCCAGCTGGTTTACCAAAAAAATCAAACTAAACGTACCTGTTGTATCTGCCGCTATGGATACTGTTACCGAGAGCGGTTTGGCTATTGCCATTGCCCAAGAGGGCGGTATTGGCGTATTGCACAAAAACATGAGCATACAGCGACAAGCCGAAGAAGTAAAGAAGGTTAAGCGTAGCGAAAGCGGTATGATATTAGACCCCGTAACGCTGGACGAAAGTGCCATTGTTGCCGATGCGCTTGCTTTAATGAAAGAGAATAAAATCGGGGGTATTCCGGTAATTAATACCGACCGTAAACTGGTGGGTATTGTGACCAACCGCGACCTGCGTTTTGAGAAGGTAATGAACCGCCCCATACGCGAGGTAATGACCAGCGAAGGGCTTATTACTGCTGATAAAATTGACCTTGCCAAGGCCGAAGATATTTTGCAGGAACATAAAATTGAAAAGCTGCCTGTTGTAAATGATAAATTTGAACTGGTAGGTCTTATTACCTATAAAGACATTATTAAAACCCGCATACGCCCTAACGCCTGTAAAGACGATTTAGGCCGCTTACGTGTTGCCGCTGCCGTTGGTGTTACTGCCGATATGCTGGAGCGTATTACAGCCCTTGAAAAGGCCGGTGTTGACGCCGTTATTATTGATACCGCCCACGGGCACTCTAAAGGCGTAATTGATGCTGTAAAACGCACCAAAGCACAATTCCCAAACTTACAGGTTGTAGCAGGTAACATTGCCACTGCCGAGGCTGCCTTAGCGTTGGTTGAAGCGGGTGCAGATGGTGTAAAAGTGGGCATTGGACCGGGCTCTATTTGCACCACGCGTATTATTGCTGGTGTAGGTGTGCCGCAATTAACAGCGGTATTTAACGTAGCCGAAGCTTTGAAAGGCACTGGCATCCCTTTGATTGCCGATGGCGGTATTAAATTTACAGGCGATATTGTAAAAGCCATTGCGGCAGGGGCTGCGGCTATTATGGCAGGTTCGGCCTTTGCGGGTGTTGACGAAAGTCCCGGCGATACTATTATTTACGAAGGCCGTAAGTTTAAATCGTACCGCGGCATGGGCTCTATCGAGGCTATGCAACATGGCTCTAAAGACCGCTATTTTCAAGATGCGGAAGATGATATTAAAAAACTGGTTCCTGAAGGTATTTCGGGCCGTGTGCCTTACAAAGGCTCTATTGCTGAAGTTTTGTACCAAATGGTTGGCGGCTTACGCGCCGGTATGGGCTACTGTGGTGCTGCCAATGTTAAGGCTTTGCAAGAGAACAGCCAGTTTGTGCGCATTACTAATGCAGGCCTTAAAGAGAGCCACCCGCATGGTGTATCTATAACCAGCCACGCGCCTAATTATGGAATGTAAATAAGGGTGCTAGCAAAAGAAAAACTTAAATAGTCATTCCCGCGCAGGCGGGAATCTTAGCATACTTAACAAAAAACGCCGATAATCTCGGCGTTTTTTGTTTTAATTCTTCTGGTTCTCCAACTCTACCTCTTCTCTACCCCAATCGTAGTCGGTATAGTCTTTTACAACATTGTAAACCGTGTCGCGCTCTATTGGGCGGCGACCTACTTGTTTAATCATCTCAGCCAGCTGGCGGGTTGTTAAAGACGGGCTTTGCTCCTCAGCACCGGCCATTGAGTAAATCTTAGTGGTATCGTCAATAGTGCCGTCCATATCATCTACACCATAAGCAAGCGATAGTTGGGCAATCTGCCTGCCAATCATAGGCCAATAGGCTTTTACGTGGCCAAAATTATCCATGTATATGCGGCTAATGGCGTAGTTGCGCAAATCTTCTATAATATTCGATTCTTTAATGTCTGACATTTGGTTACCCCCATTGCGGAATTTTAGCGGAATAAAGGTGTTGAACCCACCTGTCTTATCCTGCAACTGGCGAAGGCGTTCCATGTGGTCTATACGGTGCTCATACTTTTCTATATGGCCGTAAAGCATGGTGGCGTTACTTGGCATACCCAGCTTATGGGCTGTTTCGTGTATCTCCAGCCACTCATCTGCTGTGCATTTATCTTCACAAATAACAGTGCGGATATCAGGGTGAAAAATCTCTGCACCACCCCCGGGTAAAGAGTCCTGCCCGTGCTCTTTCAATATCATCAACCCTTCTTTGTAGCTAACCTTGGCCTTTTTACACATATAGTGCAGTTCAACAGCGGTAAAAGCTTTAACATGTATCTCCGGGCGAATCTCTTTTATCCTCTTTATCAAATCGGCAAAGTATTGCAGGCCCATTTTAGGGTGCACACCACCTACAATATGTATCTCGGTAATCTTTTGTCCATCGTAGCTGCGCACCTTATCCAATATCTGCTCTTCACTCATTTCCCAGCCCTCTTCTTTGTTTTTCAAAAGGCGGCTGTATGAGCAAAACTTACAATCGTACACACAAATATTGGTTGGCTCTACGTGTATATTATGGTTAAAGAATACAGCATCGCCATGGCGCTTTTCGCGGATGTAGTTAGCCAGCATACCTACAAAATTCAGGTCTGCCTTTTCATAAAGCAAAATACCTTCTTCAGGGGTTATGCGTTGTTCTGCTAATACTTTCTCTGCTATTGCTTTAAGGGCTTGGTCAATGTTAGAACCATTTACCAGCGCACGTACTTGTTCCGGACTTGTCATTTACTTGAATTACATGTACAAAGTTAACAAACAAACGGCGTTTGTGTTCATCCTTTAAATAATGACCTTAATTTTGATGTATGGAAATCTCAGCACAAGGGTATACTATATACCATGGCAACGCGGTATTTGCCCAATTACAGGCATTTATAGAAGAAAACTACCCTGCCCATAGCATTGTAATTTTGGTTGATGATAATACGTTTGAATTGTGCCTGCCCATAATTTCAGGCTATAGCGATGCCATTGCAAATGCCGAGGTTATTGAAATTCCTTCCGGCGAAGCCAATAAAACCCTGGTAAACATAGCCCATATTTGGGATAGCCTTACCGGCATTGGTACCGACCGTAATACATTGCTTATTAACCTGGGTGGTGGCCTTGTTAGTGATATGGGGGGCTTTGCTGCAACCACTTTTAAACGTGGCATTCCTTTCATAAACATCCCCACCAGTTTACTGGCAATGGTTGATGCATCCGTTGGTGGCAAAACCGGCTTCGATTTTAATTCCATCAAAAACCAAGTCGGGCTTTTCTCAAACCCCAAAGCTGTATTTATTGAACCTGATTTTTTAAAGTCCTTACCCGAGCGCGAACTGTTTAGTGGCTTTGCCGAAATGCTAAAACATGCCTTGATTGCTGATGCAGACCTTTGGGAACAACTGAAAACTGTTACCCCTACCCACCTTAATGATATTGCCACATACATACCCCGCAGCATAGAAATAAAGAACAGCTTTGTTACCACCGACCCACATGATAAAGCCGAACGCCGCGCCCTTAACTTTGGGCATACGTTTGGTCACGCCATTGAAAGCTATTTCATAGGTGCTGACAACGAATTGCTGCATGGCGAAGCCATTGCTATTGGCATGGTTTGCGAAAGCTTTATAGCGGTTGAAAAAGGCTTTATTTCGCCCGTAGTGTTAAAAGAGATAGAAGCGCTTATTGCCATCCATTTTAGCTTTACAGCTTTAGATAATTATGATGAGGAGGCGATCATTTCGCTTATGGAGCAGGATAAGAAGAACAGCGATGGCAATATTAACATGGCCCTTATTACCAATATAGGCTCTTACCAAATTGATGTTGCAGTTAACCACGACGAAATAAAAAGGGCCTTGCATTACTGCAAAGCCCTTTCGTACTAACTAAAAACACTTATTTGTCTAACTAAATATCTTTTTAGTAGCTAAGTACCTTAAACGTTGTACGGCGGTTTTTCTGGTGCTCGTCTTCAGTACATTTTACATCGTTAGCACAGCCGTTAACCAGTTTTGTTTCACCATAACCTTTCCATGTTAAGCGGTCTTTTGATATACCACGTTTAACTAGGTATGCCACTGCCGATTTTGCTCGGTTTTGAGATAAGGTAATGTTGTACTGGTCGTTAGCGCGAGAGTCGGTATGAGAACCTAATTCCAGCACCATGTTGGGGTACTCTTTCATCAACTTAACAATCTTATCAAGTTCTACTGCTGCATCAGGGCGAATGTTGTATTTGTCCAAATCGTAGTACACGTTTTCAAGCGTAAAGTCTTTGGCCAATGCAGGGTTGTAAGGGTCTAATATAAAGTCGCGGCGTAACGTCTCCGACTTGGTTAAACCTTTGGTAGTAGCATCGCCTGTTGCGGTAGAGTACTTTTCTTTAGAAGCTACTAAAGAGTAATCTGTGCTAACTTGAATAGGTGTTTGGTAGTTACCGTTAGCATCGGTAGTAAACTCCAGCTTAGTGTTTGTTTGCATATCTATAACCTCCACTTTAGAGTTTGCCAGTGGCAAACCGGTTGACTTATCCGTAACCGTACCTACTAACATAAAGGCCATTTGTGGTACTTCTTTCTTACGTACAAACGTAAAAATCTTGTCTCCACCCAAACGGTTAGATGATAGGTAGCCATTACGTAAATCACTTTTCAGGGTAAAAGAAAAATCATCCTGGGTAGTGTTTATAGGGTAGCCTTCGTTTATAGCACGGCCAAATTTACCGTCGCCTAAATCTTTCGCGCGGAATACATCTAAACCGCCCATGTTGGTATGGCCTTCTGATGAGAAGTACAGGTTAGAATCAGCAGCACAGTAAAAAGGGAACATCTCGTCTAGCGATGTGTTAATACCAGGGCCTAAGTTAATAGGGGCACCCCAGCCTTCGCCTTCTTTTTTAGCCATGTAAATATCAGTGCCACCTAAACCGCCCGGCATGTCTGATATAAAGTAAAGTGTCTTCTCATCAGGTGATAATGTTGGGTGGCCAGTAGAGTAGTCGTCGCTGTTATACTTAAACATTAACAAGTCTTTCCATTTGTCACCGTCCAAAGTAGCACGGAATAATTGTAAGTTGTTGTTATTATCGGCACCTTTTTTAAGTTTGGTTTTGGTGTAGTTGCTACGGGTAAAGTAAATGGTTTTACCATCTTTAGTAACTACCGATGGACCTTCGTGGTAAGGGCCGTTTACCTGACCTTCTATCAACTTAGGCTCTTGCCATTTGTCAGTGCCTTTATTCTCGGTATAGTAAAGATCAAGGTAAGAGTTACCTGTCCAGGGGTTAACCTTGTCGGCATCAATCTCATCATGGTCTGCCGCAAAAATAAAACCGTCTTTGTACAATGCGGTAGTATAGTAGTTTTCCAACCCTTTCAGGCGGATTTCCTCTACTGTATAACGCAAGGTATCTTTCATAAAAAGGTCTGATGAGTCGCACGATGCCAAAAGCACCTGTGCTGTTTTATCATCAGCTTTTATAGAAAGGTACTTGTTGTACCAAACCTTAGCCTCGTCATACTTTTTATTAGCCTGCAGCATGCGGGCATAATGAAAGTAGTTCACAGGGTCAGTATCCGGCTGCAACACAACATCAGCATAAGCTTTTTCAGCCTTTACTGTGTTGTTAATTAAGCGGTAAGAGTTTGCAAGGCCTTCGCGGGCATTGGGTATATCTTTTTTATTTAACGCTTTCTCAAATGATTCAATAGCTTTCGAGTAACGAAGCATATCGAATGATTTGGTGCCTTGCTTAAAATACATATTAGCGCAGCCAGTAACTAATACTAACAGGGCCAAAATGCATGCTAAGCGTGTATATGTTTTTATCATGGTTATTTGAATTAGGTTAGGGATGGAGCCTAAAGATTAGAAATAACGCGGTGTTTTAATTTTCAATAAACCACGGCCAAAATCAAAGCCCAGCATAAACTCGTGCGATGCGCCTACATAGTTGTAACGTACACTTTGCAACTTATAATCATAAGCATAACCTAAACGGAAACGACGGTTAATTAAAAACTCTATCATACCTACCACGGCATCTTGTGTACGGTACGATGCACCTAACCACACCTTGTCGTTAAACAAAAAGTGTACGTTAAAGTCAAACTGCACAGGCGCTACTGTTGCCGACTGGTACTT
>CAMBQF010000134.1 GCA_945869825.1 Chitinophaga pinensis
TGCACCTTTTTGGGAGATACCCTTACTTCTACACCAGCATTGGCTTTCTTTCCGCCATTAATGCTTAAAACTACGTTTATTGATACCAGCGTGGTAGATGCTAAAACCCTTCGCGACTTTTTTGCTAAAGAATTCCCTGCAATGTCGAACGGTTATAAGCAAATCGGCGTTACGGAGGAAGTTGTAGACAATCATAAATTTTATAAACTGGAATACACCCTGCCAAAAGACGGAGTAGAAAATCACCTGATAACATACTTTTACGACAGTGGAGTATACAGCGTATCTATGATATCATTAATTGATACCGAAACCGGCTACAAGAAAACCCAAAAGAAATTTGCTGCCGCCATAGCCAGCATTAAGTTTATGTAGTTCCCTCCAATCACTATGAAACCCAAATTGGTTGTATTAACAGGCGCAGGTATAAGTGCCGAAAGTGGTATTGCTACTTTTAGAGACAGCGGTGGCCTATGGGAACAGCACCGTATTGAAGATGTAGCCACACCAGAAGCCTGGCAACGTGATAAGGAACTTGTAAACCGCTTTTATAATTTGCGCCGCAAGCAAGCGGCTGAGGTTGAGCCAAATGAAGGCCATAAGGCCCTGGTTAGGCTTGAAGAACAATTTGATGTATACATTATTACCCAAAACGTAGATAACCTGCACGAACGTGCCGGGTCTGCAAGGGTACTGCACCTGCATGGCGAACTTAGCAAGGTTCGTAGTACGCTAGACCCTTCATTGGTTTACGAAATTGGCGACAGGCAAATAGCCATTGGCGATAAATGCGAAAAAGGCAGCCAGTTGCGCCCACATATTGTATGGTTTGGCGAGGCTGTGCCCGCTATTGAAGAGGCAACCCGCATTACCCAATCTGCTGATATATTTATAGTAACAGGCACATCATTACAGGTATATCCTGCCGCAGGCTTATTGCACTATGCTGCAGCCGATATCCCCAAGTATTTAATAGACCCTAATGCCGAAACAGTGGCTGGCATATTTAACCTTACTATAGTAAGAGAGAAAGCTGGTACGGGTGTGCCTAAAGTAGTTAGCCAACTGCTAAATAGGTAATGAAATTACCCAGCCAAAACAAAAATCCCCGACCATTAGCCCGGGGATTTTGATATATACTAATAATAAGAGCTTACTGGGTAACAGTAAATTTACCTGTTTTTACAGACTTACCACTTACTTGTAAATCATAAAGGTATAAGCCAGAACGTAAGTCTGATGTGTTTATGGTAACTTTACCATTGCTATCAGTTAGGTTGGTAGTTTTTACCAAAGAACCAATCATGTTGTAAACCTTTATGGTAGCCTTGTTTGTGTTTGGCAAGGTGTAGTTAAAGGTTACATTGTCGTTAGCAGGGTTAGGGTATGGGTTGCTGAATTTAATGGCAGCAGCCTCGTTAATACTGGTTGCGGTAATGTTGTAAGTTACAACAAGGCAGGTAGAGTCGGCCGTGTTGCTTTCATTGTAAAAGCAATATTTAATAACCGATGTTCCTTCAAGGCCATTGTTGTTAACGTGTCCGCTAAATATACCAGTATCGCCATTGGCAGGTATGGTTATAAATCCGTTAGAAGCATTTGCCGTTGGTTCATAGCACAAATCCCAGCAAAACCAGTTGTCTGAACCCTGCACAGTAGTAAGGTTAAAACGGCGTACCTTTACATTAAGCGGAGAGCCTGTGGTATTTGATACTATAATTGATTCTTCTATTACTTCATCATCAGGCACACCCGATACTAAAGCAGTATTTTTATTTAATGCCAGACTTTGGCCGAAAGCAAAGCTGCTGACAAGAGCCATTGTTAATAGTAAGGCTAATTTTTTCATTGTGCGTAAAAGTTTGTTTATACAAATATATATTTTATCTGTTAGTAAGACAACAAATGCCGTGCAAATGTTACAAGCTAACAAAACAAACACATAGTTTGTTTAAACAACTTGCTTTAAATCAAGAGGTTAATTTTATACTATTACATCACGTATGCAGCTAATGGGTATAACAATACCACCTTTTAGCACTATGTGTAGCTCATTTGACATCCAAATGGTAGTTTCCACATTCTTAAGGCCTTCGGCATCTTCAAACACTATTGAGCATTTACTCTTATAGCTGTTGCCCAGTACCATTGCCTTTTTTAGGTTGTCCAGGCGCTGCACGCGTTGCTCAATTGTTAGTGTCTGGGCCTTTTTTGCAGGCTCAAAATTTTTCAGTTCTTCTTTTTCTACACGCTTAGCTTTCGCTTGTCCTTCACTCATACATTTTGTTTTAAGTTAAACTGATACTGAAATAAACCTTACGGTTTTAGGGCGGGTGATGCAGGAGGGGCCTGTTACATAAAATACTTCATATAACGGTCGGCTACATACGTTACCGTAAAGTAGGCAACCTGCCCTTTGTACATCATGTAAACAGTACCGGCTAATGCGGCTCCTATCAACTTGTTGTGTACAACAAAGGTGCGGTTTGTAATTTCTTTCATAATTGGGTAAGGGTTGGGTTAAACTCTCGGTACAAACTTAGCACAAGCACCAGCCAATTACTTTTTTGCCATTCCTACTTGTTTACATTGGTAAGATTTATGGAAAATTTATGTTATTTTTGTACAATCAACCTAATATTCTTTTTAGCCGGGACAAATCAATGAAAATTCTTATAAAACAAGCTACCGTAGTAAATGCAGGTTCAAAGTTTAACAAGAAAATAGTTGATATATTAATAGATTCCGGAGTAATTGCCAAGGTAAGTGAAAGCACATTAAATGATGTTGCTGATAAGGTTATTGAAGCAGAAGGCTTGCACCTATCAATAGGCTGGGCCGATATAACAGCAAATTTTGCCGACCCCGGCTTTGAATACAAAGAAGATATGGCCAGCGGGGCCGCTGCCGCGCAAGCAGGCGGATACACTGCCGTGGGTGTTCAACCCGCTACGCAACCTGCCTTACACAGTAAATCTGAAATTGAATATGTGGTTGCCAAAAGCGCTAACAAAGCGGTTGAGGTTTGGCCTATAGGCTCGTTGTTTGTGGCTAATGAGGGTAAAGACCTTGCTGAACTATATGATATGAAACTGGCAGGTGCCGTTGCATTTTCTGATGCTAAAAGGCCTATTGCCGATGCCGGTGCCCTTAGCCGCGCCCTGCAATACAGCGGAGGTATTAATACCCCGATAATGGTGTTACCTTACGATAAAACAGTAGCCCCTGGCGGAATGGTTAACGAAGGCGAAGTAGCCACCCGTTTAGGCCTGAAAGGTATACCTGCACTCGCCGAGGAGCTGATGGTTGCCCGCAACATAAAACTGGCTGAATACAACAATGCGCCGTTGCACTTTACTGCTATATCAACCAAGGGTTCTGTTAAGCTGATAAAAGAAGCAAAGGCTGCTGGATTAAAGATAACTGCTGGTGTAAATTTCTATAACCTGTTTCAAACCGACGATGCCCTTACAGGCTTCGATAGTAATTTTAAAGTGACCCCGCCACTACGTACCCAGGCCGATGTAGATGCATTGGTAGAGGGCTTAAAAGAGTGTACCATTGAAATTATCAATGCCGACCATAGCCCTGAGAATATAGAGCATAAAGATGTTGAGTTTGACTTTGCAGCCTATGGCATGATAGGCTTAGAAGTGGCTTTTGCTGCGCTAAATACCCACGTTGCCCCAAAAATTGGGTTAGAGAAGTTGGTTAACATATTAACTGAAAACCCACGCAAACTATTTGGCAAAGCCATACCTGAGTTTATAGAAGGTGCTAAAGCCAACCTAACGCTCTTCAACCCCGCCGAAAAGTTCACCTTTGCCAAGGCCAATATCCGCTCCAAATCAAAGAACTCACCTTACATAGGGACAGAGTTTACTGGAAGGGTTGTTGGAACGGTAAGGGGTTAATCCAATTAACAATTGTCAATGAAAAATAATTGACAATTGACCATTGGAACTACTTCTTCTCCACCAACTTCATCTTTTCGGCAAAGTAATCGGCAAAGTCGCGCATATCGCCGGCCATCTTATCCTCGCCTGTGGCACGGTCAAATGTATCGGCCATAGACAGTAAACACTGGTGGTAAAACTGTTTCATTTCGTCTACCAGCATGTCTTTGGTCCAAAGGTCCATGCGCATGGTGTTGTTCTCTTTCTTATCCCAAAAAGCCATCATAAGGGCTTTACTCTCATTCACCCCGTCAAGGCCGCTGTCTTCAGCTTTCCATTCAATCTTTACGGGTAGTTTGTTCTCGTCCAGCGATACGCTGATGTTTATATCTGAAGTTTTCATTGTTCTATTGTGCTTTGGGCGGGCGGTAGCCCGATTCTAATAAAAATTTCTGTGGGTCTTTTAATTTAAATAAATCTTCCATACTAAGGTCGGCATGTTTGGCCATATAGGCTTTAACAATTTGCCATCCTATCCAGTTGCCTAAGCGGCCTGGGCTTTCGCGGGGGTAACCCGGTGTAAAAGGGTGTTCGTCGCAGTAGCGGTTTATCTCTTTGGTGCTGGTAGAGTATAGTGCTTCCTGGTCTACCATCGTGGCCCAAATGGTACTCTCGTTTTGGTTACACCATTGGAATTGCTTGTTAGTATAGCGCAGCTTAATGCTATCGGGTGTTTCGGGGTATAGTGCATCCAATAAAAACAACATTTTGCCCTGATGCAACATATAGCCCAACACATTGGTGCTGCTATCTATAAACTCGGTAACACACCAGTTAAACAAGGCATCGGTAGCCACATAATCTTTAGTAGCGCTTACCGTTTTATATTCAGGAAACTGCAGGTTATTGTAGTAACCATAGTTGCGGCCCAGGTACATATCCAATCCTATGCCCAGTTCTCCCTCTGTAGTAGCATTGGCCAGGTTAAAGCCCGATAGGTAGGTAACAATGGTAGGGATGCTTTTTTTGGGGAAGAAGTGCTTGTAGCGCGTAAAACCGTGTTGCAACTGTTCTTTTAAATTCGTTAAATCGCCATACTGTTTATTAATGTCTTCGCGTATGATTTTTATGTCCCCATCATTTATATAATACAGTATCTTTTGGTCAAGCAATGGGTCGGTGGGTATGCTTATTTTAGCAATGGCATAAAGGTATAGGTCGAAGAAGTTGCCATACTTTTTACGTAGCGTATCAATTTGGCTGTTTATATTGTCTGGTGTTATTTTGAATAAGTCCTGGTCCATCCGTTTAATCTTCAGGTCTACCAGTTGCTCTTCCTCTTCTGCCGGAACTTCTGCTTTAAACCTGTCGGCAGGATTATCAGGCCCACAGGCTATTAATAGCGTAAGACTGAAATAAAAAAGGAGGTGGCGTACTTTCATCGGGCGAAATTCTTTAATATTGCCTAAACTTAAACGTGCAAAAGTATGAAAAAAGCGCTAGTTGCATTAATGCTGTTAACAACGGTATGCTTGAACGCCCAGGAATTTAAAAAGTTCAGGTTGGGGCTAAACGTGGCTCCAAATTTAGGTTGGATAAAACCGAATGATAAGGATTATATGGCTGATGGCGTTCGTGCCGGTATTGGCGGCGGTTTGGTGATGGATTTTTACTTTGCTAAAAACTATGGCATTACTACTGGTATACAAATTATGAACGTAGGTGGTAAAGTTATTAATGAGGGGGCTGGTTACTCTTTTCAAAGCACCTTTAAAAACCAATATGTCCAGCTTCCATTTGCCTTAAAAATGAAGACCAACGATTTTAGCGGGTTCAATATCTACGGCCTTTTTGGGGTTACTGCAGAGTATTGTTTTAGGGCTAAATATGATTACAACTACAATATTGGTGGTTTAAGCGTTAGTGATGAAAACCTTGATGCTAAGCAAGATGATTTGGTAAGGTCGCTAAGGCTTGGTTTACAAATGGGCTTAGGTACAGAGTATAATATTGCAGGCTCTACATCGTTATTTTTTGGTGTTACTTACAACAATGGCATTGTTGGTGCCTACAAAAATACAGATACAGGCAATGGTAACACCGCCAGCCAAGGTAACCTTAATTACTTTGCCCTAAATTTAGGTGTGTTGTTTTAACAGTATTCAAACTAACTTTGTATCCCGAAACAAGCTACTTGTTTCGGGATTTTTTTATTATATACTATGCGCATAGCCCTGGCACAAATTAATTACCACATTGGTAATTTTGATGATAACTTAAATAAGATGGAAGCCGCTGTTGCCAAAGCAATAGCTGATAATGCCGACCTTGTTGTATTTGCCGAACTGGCTGTGTGTGGCTATCCTCCACGCGATTTTCTTGAATTTGCCGACTTTATAGAACGTTGCCAGGCATCGGTAAAAAGGCTGGAAGATTTATCTGCCGATATTGGTATTATCGTTGGCTCGCCAAGTGTAAACCCTAAAATAGAAGGTAAAAATCTGCATAACTCGGCCTACTTTTTAAGTGGCGGTAAAACCATTGGTGTAGCGCATAAGGCCCTACTGCCCAACTACGATATTTTTGATGAGTACCGCTACTTTGAGCCCAATACCGTTTTTGAATGTATTGAGTTTAAAGGCAAAAAAATTGCCCTTACCGTTTGCGAAGACCTTTGGGATATTGACGAGGATGATAAGCTGTACATTATAAGCCCCATGCAGGAGCTTGCCAAACAGCAACCCGATTTGATGATTAACATAGCGGCATCTCCATTTGATTATG
Organism: Chitinophaga pinensis; assembly: GCA_945869825.1. Lineage (GTDB taxonomy): Bacteria > Bacteroidota > Bacteroidia > CAMBQF01 > CAMBQF01 > CAMBQF01. Next base: position 6,681 of record CAMBQF010000134.1, read on the forward strand.
AGCATGCAGCCGAGCGCGAACGGGTGCTGCGTAAGAATGCATCAACCTATAAACTACCACTGCTATATGTAAACCATGTAGGTGCGCAAACCGAATTGATTTTTGATGGAGGCTCTGTATTTATTGGGGCCGATGGCGAAGTAAACAGCCGAATGAAGTTTTTTGAAGAAGACTTTGCCGTATTTGATACCGAGACCACCTATGCTGAACCTACGCTTGAACTTACCAACCTAACCATAGAACTGATACACGATGCCCTGCTTCTAGGCATTAAGGATTACTTTAAAAAGCTTGGGTTTAAAAAAGCCATACTGGGTTTATCAGGCGGAATAGATTCGGCTATTGTGGCTGTATTAGCTGCCCGTGCTTTGGGGCCTGAGAATGTTTTATGTGTGTTGATGCCTTCTGAATTCTCGAGTATGCACTCGGTAGATGATTCTATAACCTTATGTGAGCATACAGGCATTGAACGTAACATCATCCCCATACACGAACCCTTCCAGGCCTTTATAGATACCCTTGGCCCTTACTTTGAGGGAATGCCCTTTGGCATTGCTGAAGAGAATATGCAAGCACGCACGCGTGGGGTCATCCTTATGGCATTGTCTAACAAATTTGGGTATATACTGCTGAACACTTCTAACAAAAGCGAGGCTGCCGTTGGCTACGGTACATTGTATGGCGATATGTGCGGCGGCATTTCTGTTATTGGCGATTTATACAAAGGGCAGGTGTATGAGCTGGCCCGCTATATAAACAAAGACGGCGAGGTAATACCGGAAAACATTATTACCAAAGCCCCATCAGCAGAGCTTCGCCCTAACCAAAAAGACAGCGACTCGCTTCCTGAATACGATATATTGGATAAGGTTCTTTACCAATACATAGAAAAGCGCCAGGGCCCACGTGAGCTAATAGCTATGGGCTTCGACGAGGCATTGGTTGCCCGTGTGCTTAAACTGGTAAATATGAATGAGTATAAGCGCCACCAAACGCCGCCTATCTTACGGGTATCTGCCAAAGCCTTTGGGCAGGGCCGTAGGTTACCTATAGTGGGAAAGTACCTTTCTTAAATTCAGAATTGTTTTCTGAAAGAGGCCACATTATGCATTTTGCATTCTGAATTATGCATTATTTTTCTACAGTCAATTTCCTATTCAGGTTAATATCATTGCCTGTCAGGTTAACAATATACACACCTGCAGCAACGCCTGTCAAATCTATAGTTTTAGCGTAGGTGGCATTGAATGCGATATCCTCCGAATATACCAACCTACCATCAACAGTAAGTATAGTTAATTGCCCTTTTACCGGCTTGGTAGCTTCCAGTTTAATAGTAGCCGAGCCATTGGCCGGGTTAGGATATAGGTTGAATGTAGAAAGGGCATTGTTCTCATTTACCCCTGATAGTTTATCTACAATAACAGGAAGGGTTATAGTATCAGTTCCGCAATTGTTGTTTACAATAAGGGTAGCACTATAAGTGCCCTCTACAATATAATTTATGCCTGTGGGGTTTTGGTTGGTGCTGGTATCCC
>CAMBQF010000135.1 GCA_945869825.1 Chitinophaga pinensis
TTCTTTAGGGCGCAGGGCGATAAATACATGGTGCGTGCCGGTGTTAATGCCTTTTTAAGCATACAGGATACCAATACCCGCTTCTACTTCCACCCTACTATAGAGGCCAGCTTTAACTTGTACGAAGACTATGTGATAGTATTTGCGGGTATTAACGGTGAGTTTAAGCGTAACACCTACCTGGGCTTAACACAGCAGAATATGTTCTTAAACACCAATGCATCTATACAAAACAGTAACCATAAGCTGCAACTGAATGGTGGTTTTAAAGGGGCGTTGAGCAAGAACACCTCATTTAAAATTGATGTAAACCGCCAGATGGTAGACAATATGCCGCTGTTTGTTAACGATACTGCTGTAGGGCCACGGAATACATTCTACCTGGCTTATGATAGTGTGCGGGTTTTTAACGTAAACGGCGAACTGGCGTTTGCCAAGGGCGATAAGTTTACCCTGGCTGCCCGTGGCGAGTTTTACAGCTACAAACCAAAGCACGAAGAAAAAGCATGGCACATGCCTAACTTCCGTGTATCGCTTAACGGGCGCTATAACATAGCCAACAAGCTATTGCTTAAGGCCGATGTGTACGTTATGGGTACGCGCTTTGCGCGCGTGTTTGCTACAGACAGTCTTGGCTTGCCTATTGCCAACACCTTTAAACCATTAGAGCTTAAGCCTTATGTTGATGCCAACCTGGGTATTGAATACCGCTACAACAAGGTGCTTTCAGCATTCTTAAATGTGAACAATATTGCGGCCCGCAGGTACGAACGTTACTATGGTTTCCCATCGCAGCGTATTAACTTTATACTGGGGATAGCTTATAGCTTATAGCTGATAGAAAAAGCCGATGATATTTCATCGGCTTTTTTTTATTGGGATTGATTAGTAAGATGCCTTTTAGTTGCGGGGCAACACCGTGCGTTGCTCTATGCGTTTTTCGTAATCTACGCCCTGGAATATGCGCTGTACATAAATGCCGGGAGTGTGTATCTGCGCAGGGTCAAGCTCTCCGGCAGGTACCAGGTGCTCTACTTCGGCAATGGTAATTTTACCGGCAGCAGCCATCATAGGGTTAAAGTTTTGCGCGGTACCACGGTAAATAAGGTTACCGGCAGTATCGCCTTTCCATGCTTTAACAAAAGCAAAGTCGGCGCGGAGCCAGCTTTCCAGCAAATACATTTTGCCTTCATACTCGCGTACTTCTTTGCCTTCGGCTACTTCGGTACCATAGCCTGCGGGGGTAAAAAAGGCAGGTATACCTGCACCGCCTGCACGTAAACGCTCGGCTAAAGTGCCTTGGGGAATTAGGTCAACCTCTAATTCGCCGCTTAATAGTTGGCGCTCAAACTCGGCATTCTCGCCCACGTACGATGATATCATTTTACGTATTTGGCGGTTGGCTAATAAAAAGCCCAGGCCAAAACCATCAACGCCCGCGTTGTTAGATATGCAGGTTAAGCCTTTAACACCGCTATTGGCAACGGCCTTAATGCAGTTTTCGGGAATGCCGCTAAGGCCAAACCCACCAAACATAAAGGTCATATTATCGGCAATACCTTGTATTGCTTCTTCTGCGTTTTTTACTACTGCTACCATAATGGGACAAATGTAGAAATTTAGGGGTTAGGGTTTAGTTATTAGAGGGTAGATTTTTTAGCTCAGCCATTATAGGACAAAATCAAATACGCTTTAAAACCTGCGAAGGCGGGAAGTAGAAAATAGTTTTAATACAAATTTACTAGATACCTAAAGTCATTACTAATGCGGGACGCACTTCATTTCTTTTACTTAACCCTATCACGATAGCTCTCGGCTCCCTTTCCTAAAGAGAGAGGGACATGCTAATTTTGCTAATCCAATAAGTATATATAAAATATGCTAACAGTCTAATGGTATTGCAATATGAGTTAAAAATCACAAATAGAATGTTGTATAAATGCTGACGTAGATACTTCTGAAAATTATTCCAAATTCTTTTGCAACACAATAGAGTAAACCAATGTTATAAGTTTGTACTTTTACAAAAAACCTTAAAAAACTCCTGAAACATGGCTTCTTCTAAAAAACAAAAAAACAACCTTAAAGAAAGCGGAGAAAAAGCGCGCGACCTTTTTTATGCTGGTGTAGGCTTTGCCGCACATGCTAAAGAACACGTTGCCGGTTTGGTTGAAGAACTTAAAAAACAAGGTAAATTATCAAAGCCTGAGGGCGAGAAAATAGTTAAAGATTTTATTGCCGATACTAAAAAAGCACGCGACAAATTCGAAGCTGATGTTAAAAATGCCGTTAATGAGGTTACCCAAAAAGCATCGCTGGCCAGCCAAAAAGAATTGGATATACTTAAAAAGCGTTTGCTTGAACTGGAAGGTAAAGGCCTTAATGTGGTAAAAAACATACTTAGCGGCAACAAAGGCAAAGTAGCCGATGCTAAAAAGAAAGCTACAAGCACGGTTAAAACCGTTGCCAGCACGGCTAAAAAAGTAGCCGCCGCAAAAACACCAGCCAAAGCTGCTGCGGCTGTTAAAGCGGGGGCCAAAAAAGTGGTAAAAACAGCCACAGCTAAACCAACAGCTAAAAAAGCAACGGTAAAAAAATCGGCACCCGCCAAAAAAGCAGCTGCGCCTAAAGCTGAAAAGAAACCTTAACACCCAAGTAAATAGATATTAACGAGGGGCGGTAGATAAATCACCTCTCGTTTTTATATAATGTAATTTGATTGGCTATATTGCCATAGTCTTAAATAACAAGAAAAGTAAGGTAGCAGAATGTCGTTGGTAGGCAATTTAGGCCGTTTTAGAAAAGTAACGGGAATTATGATTAAGCATGGCTTTGGCGATGTGTTATCGTCAATTCCCATACGCAGTATTTTCCCTAAAAGCAGGCCTAAAAAGGGCGAGGTACCCGAGGGTACTTTGCCACGCCGCGCAAGGCTTACACGCTATCAGCGCATCCGTCTGGCGTTGGAAGAACTAGGCCCTACCTACATCAAATTCGGGCAGGTATTAAGCAGCCGTCCAGGCTTGTTTCCTGATGAGCTTATTGCCGAATTAACCCTGTTACAGGATGCCGTTCCACCTTTTCCTTACGAGCAGGTGCAGAAGGTGTTCCGCCGCGAATTTGGGAAGAATCCGGAAGAAATATTTATTGAGTTTGATAAAAAGCCCATAGCATCAGCATCTATGGCGCAGGTGCACCGTGCCCGTTTAAAAACAGGCGAGGAAGTGGCCGTAAAAGTGCAACGCCCCGGTATACGCAAGATAATACTGGCCGACCTGGAGATAATGAAAGAGCTGGCCCGCCTGGCAGAAAAGTACCTGCCCGATCTAGCAGCCTTTCAACCTATGGACCTGGTAAAAACCTTTGAGGCCAGCATTGTAAAAGAGCTTAGCTTTAAGGCAGAACTATCGAACCTACGCCGCTTTAGGACACAGTTTGAGGGCGAAACCCGTATACACGTTCCACATACATACGACGATTATTGCACCAGCAAAATTGTGGTAATGGAGTTTATACGCGGTATAAAAGCCAACAACGTACAAAAGATTAAAGAGGCGGGGTTAGACCCTGTGGTGGTTGCTGCCAATGGTATTGATTTATTTTTTGAACAGATATTCATCCACGGCTTTTTTCATGCCGACCCACACCCGGGTAACCTTTTTGTAATGCCCGATGGCCGTATTTGCTTTATAGATTTTGGAATGATGGGCCATCTGAGCGAGGGGGATAAAGATACTCTTGCCGATTTGATTATTGCCGTTGGTAAGAGCGATATGACTCGGGTGGTTGATAATATTGAAAAGCTTACTTATGGGTCGGAAATACCGGAACGCGAAACATACGAAAAAGATATTGGCGCTATTATAGAGCAATATGCCGGCGGTGGCATTGGCGATGTAGACCTCACCACAATGGTAGACCAAGTGCGCGAAATTGTATTAAAGTACCGCTTGCGTATACATCCTGATTTGTATATGATGATGCGTACACTGGCCATTATAGAGGGCTTGGGCACATCGTTAGACCCTAACCTTGATGTATTTGCCAGAGTACGTGTATATGGTGGTCGTTTGGTAGCTGGCAAAATAGACCCTAAAGTACTGTTTAGCCAACGAAACCTAATGATTGCCGTTTATGACCTTATCAAAATTGGCAAGGAAATACCCGGCGACTTTTCTAAAATTAGCAATAAGCTTATCAACGGTAAGCTTAAGTTTAACCTTGAGCTTAAGGAGATAGAGCCGTTTTTGAATGAGATGGATACCGTAACCAACCGTTTATCGCTGGCTATTGTATTATCATCTATGATTATAGCATCATCGCTTATTATACGGTCAGACATTCCCCCAAAATGGCACAACATACCGGTAATAGGTATAGGTGGCTACATATTTGCGGGTATACTGGGTATAGGTCTTATTATTACTATTATCCGCAAGGGTAAGTACTAATAAATTTGCAATATTTAATCCATAAATAGTATATCAAAAAAATAAAAAAAGCCCTCAACATTGTTAAGGGCTTATAAAACTATCAATATCGTTTCTTAAAACCTGTTTACAGTGTCTATCACTATGTTAACATCATCATCACTAAGCTCTGCATACATTGGTAACGATACGCAATGCGCTGCCAGGTATTCTGAGTTTGGCATGTCACCTTCTTTATAGTTTAAATAAGCATATGCTTTTTGCAAATGGCATGGCACAGGATAATGGAAGGCTGCCACAATATTATTATCAGCAAGATGCTTAACAAAAGCATCTTTCTCATCTGTAGTTACAACAAAAATATGGTATATAGGGTCGGCAAAGGCAGGTTGGATCTGCATTTTAATTTTAGGATTGGTAATACCCTTATGGTACATACTGGCAATATCCCTACGGCGGTTGTTCCAGCTGTCAAGGTACTTCAGCTTAATAGAAAGAGAAGCACCTTCTAATCCACCCATACGGAAATTATAGCCAATTTCATCGTGATAGTAACGTACCATACTACCATGGTTTCTAAGGCTTTGCAGATGCTTGTAATATGCTTCGTTGTTTGTGGTTATGCCTCCGGCTTCGCCACATGCACCCAGGTTTTTGCCAGGGTAAAAGCTAAAGCAGGCAATATCGCCAAAGCCACCAATATTTTGCCCGTTATATTTCGCACCTTGCGCTTGTGCGGCATCCTCTACTAAAAACAGGTTATGCTTTTTGCATATAGCCTGTACAGCTTCTATATTAAAAGGCTGGCCATAAAGGTGAACTCCAATTACAGCTTTAGTATTAGGAGTAATAGCTGCTTCAATTTTTGCAGGATCAATCTCCCAGGTATCAGCCTCGCAATCTATAAAAACGGGAGTGGCACCAACATGCGATGGGCCCCATGCAGAAGCTATAAATGTATTGGCTGGTATTATTACCTCATCGCCTGCTCCTATTCCCAATACCTGCATAGCCAATTGCAAAGCTACAGTGCCGTTACTAAGGCCTACTGCATATTTAGTGCCGCAATAAGCAGCAAAGGCTTTTTCAAACTCTTCAACAAATGGACCGCCTGAAAATGCTGTATTTTCATATACCTTTTCAAAAGCTGCAAAAATCTCAGCCTTTACTTGTTGGTGCTGGCCTTTTAAGTCAAGGCAGGGTATTTTCTTTGTATCAACTACTTGGCTCATATTAGAAATAATTAATTGTCTGTTTTTCTGATAATTCTGGCAGGATTTCCTGCTACAATTGTATTTGGTGGAACATCTTTAGTAACAACAGAACCCGCTCCTACTATTGCCCCCTCACCCACTGTAACACCACAAAGCACAGTAACACTTGAACCCAGAGAGGCTCCTTTCTTTATGTAGGTGGGCACACATACCCAATCCGCTTCGGTTTGCAAACTACCATCTGCATTGGCAGCACGCGGAAAAACATCATTTATAAATGTTACGTTATGGCCTATAAATACATTATCTTCAATATGTACACCTTCGCAAACAAAGGTATGACTTGATACCTTACAGTTTTTACCAATAAAAGCGCCCTTTTGTATCTCTACAAAAGCTCCTATTTTAGAGTTATCTCCAATTTCGCAACCATAAGCATTTACCCAGTTAAATATTTTAACATTAGTACCTACTTTTACGTTTACCAGGCTATGCCTGTCGTTTTGTACATTTAAAACTTCCATCAACTTATATTTTTACTTCGCGTCCGTTATCTTTAATTGATTTTTGCGCAGCCTCTAATACTTTTACTACATAAATGGCTAAATCTATATTAGAAACCGGTTTGTTACCTGTGCCTATACAGCCAATAAAATCGGCAGCCATCCCTGCAAGTGCTTCTCTAGGATTAACTTTGGGAATGTAAATATCTCCCACCCTGTAGTCAACCAAAATACGGTGTTTCTCTTCTACAGTTTTCATTTCATACCCCGTATCATACACCCTAACCTTTTCAGATGGTTCAAGGTCGTTAAATACAATCATCTTTTTATCTCCCCCTATCAACATGCTACGTATTTTAACAGGAGATGACCACGAACAGTTAAAATGGGCAATAAAATTAGACTGAAAATTAAGTGTCAGATAAGCCACATTCTCTATACCATTATGGGTATGAGAAATGCCTGTAGCATTAACACTGACAGGAATCTCACTATTAATATATGATAAGATTGAAATATCATGAGGGGCTAAATCCCACAGAACATTAATATCAGGCTGAAAAAGGCCCAGATTTATCCTTGAAGAGTCAAGATATTGCAAAGCTCCAATTTCATCAGTATCAACAAGGTTTTTAATTTTTTGCACCGCGCCGGTGTATAAAAAGGTATGGTCTACCATTAACAAAAGGGCTTTTTGTTCAGCAAGGTTTTTAAGTTCCTCTGCATCAGCAACTGATGATGTTAATGGCTTTTCAATCAATACATGTTTACCCGCGTTAAGAGCTTCTTTACCTAATTTGAAATGAGAAAAAACAGGCGTAGCTATAACAATTGCATCTACTTCTGGGTCATTAATCAAATCCAGATAATCTTGTGTTACAGATAAAAACGAGAACTGCTTTTTAGCAATAGCTAAACGGTCGGCACTAAAATCACTAACCCACTTAACACGGCAACCAGCAGCACCGGCAAAATTCCTGACTAGGTTGGGCCCCCAGTATCCATAACCAATAATTCCAACTGTAGTATCTGACATAATAATTTATATAAAAATCTAAAATACAGCTATCCTGCCAATTCTAAAATAGCAAAGCAAATTTAGTGGTTTTTCTACGTGTTACATTACAAAATACAAAGGGAGTAATCTATATTTTTTTATTAGAAAAATTTATATGGCATTTAACCCAAAATTTTATCTTTCTCAACAAATCCAACTCTCTGTAAAAAGGTGATTTTTTAACTGCATTATATAAGCCTATTTCATAATGAGTTAGCTGTGAAAATGAATCATTCCAATACTTAAATAAAAAATTAACCAATGTAGTATTATTTAGTTTTTTAGCAATAAGATTTGCAAAAATTAACTTACTTAACATTTTATTCACATCCAAAAAGCCATATGTAAGGTATTCAGCATAAAATTCAGAAATATCAATCTTTCCCAGTAAAAAATAATAATGCAACTCCTTTTCTGTATATTTTAAATGCAAACTCTCTAATTGCCTTTTAAGCAACTGCATATCCTTTTGGTCTAGCAGCTGCTTCTTGGTTAAGGTAATATTCTGCCCGTGTATCCGATAATACGTTAAAACAGTATTTATATTAGTACACATCCAGCCTTTCTCCAGTATCCTTAAATAAACATCGTAATCTTCAGCAACCGGAAAGTCAGGGTCAAACTTCTCATCAATAATAGCCTCTCTTCTAAACATTACAGCCGATGCACAGAATGTGTTTTTAAATAACAGTATACACCTTATATAGTCATTATCCGAAGGAAAACCAATTGCAGGGCCCACAATTCCGTCTGCTGTTATATTTTTAACATCACTACCTACAAAACCATACTTTTTATTATTAATTAAAAAATCCACCTGCAATTGTATCCTGTCAGGAGT
>CAMBQF010000136.1 GCA_945869825.1 Chitinophaga pinensis
CTTCTGGAAATATTCCTGAAATTTTCATAAGTACTTTCTTATTTGGGTTTCTATAAGTCTGTTAAACCGTTTAACAACGAACAAAAAGTTAATAGGTTCAAATATAGTTAATTAATGTATTTCAACCTTCATGTAAAAGTTATATACAGGGGCTGTGTTAAGAGTTTTTAGCAATTAAATCAAAGCCGTAAATAGTGCAGGTATCTTTGTTGCCAGCTTCTTTGTTCAGTTAGCTCTGGCGGGCTACAAGGTTGCTGTCTATAATAGTAATACCCGATATTTCCCAAAGGGTATCTGGCAATATTATAGTTTCGGTTGGATTAGTGTAGTTGTAACTGCCGGTAATTTGGCTAGGGCTTACACTGCAACTACTTACATATATCAATATAGCAAAAGCAACCAGCGTTTTTAAAAGGGTGTTATAAAGCATCAAAAATGTAACGTATTACCTGGTTTTATTGTTTTTCAGCGGTAAAGTTGCACGACTCTTGCTGTATACCATTGCTTAAGCTGTAGAAACCATTTAACTGTGTACCAAATAATGCCCCTGAGCCTGATAAGGCCCATTCCGAACCTTGTATTTCTATAGTTTGACTGGGTATAGAAAAGTTGTTGTTAAACGTTTGGGCTTGTAGCAATAAACCGCTGTTTTTAAGGTTACTGATGGTAATGTTTATGCCAACATCAGTTATCGTTAAGGTATAGTTTAACTGCCCGCTGATGTTGCAATTATCGCTAACGTTGTAAGTGCCTGCAAAAAGCGGATTGGTGTTCTCTGATATGTTTAGCACCCGTGTTTTTACATTTTCTTTTTTGCCTGATTTGGCTGTTAGTGTTACATTGTACACACCCGCTTGGCTATAAATATGTGTTGGGTTTTCTTCGGTTGATGTTGTTCCGTCGCCAAAATTCCATTCGTAGCTATCAGCATCAATAGAGTAGTTTCTCATCTCTATAGGTATGCCAGCTTTGAATGGGTTTGTAGTATCTACATTAAAAAATGCCAATGGCTCTTTGGTGCAGCCCGTAAGCAGGGCTATCACAGCAAATACTATTAGCAATGTTTTTAATGCTTTCATGGGTATTTATTGTTTAGTGCAGTTAGCTGTGCAATTTGTTGTATCTCCGCCGCTTATTTTTGTGTATACAATGCTGAAATTATTACCTGTAACGTTTGCTACGCCAGAATATGTTATGCCATTATATACCCGGGCAGGCATAGTTAGGTTATTGTTTTCTGTAAAATAGCAGGCAAAGTCAAATGGCACCATATCAAAGCCTGTTAGGTATAAGGTATCATTACTAACATACGTCTCCATGGCATAGCTAACAGTGCTGCTACCGGTGCAATTCTGCTGTACAAAATAGGTACCTGTAAACGATTGTATCACATCCACCTCAATAGTCCGCGTAGTTACGTCTTTCTTTTTTCCGTTGTCAGACAAAGCAGTAAGCGTAATTGTATACATACCACTTACTGTATAGTTATGGTTTGGGTTTACATCGGTTGATGTTTCTCCATCTCCAAAATTCCATAAGTAAAATTCAGCATCAACAGACTGGTTTGTAAATGGTACGGGTTGGTTAACGCCTACCAGCTGCGGTACCGTAAAAGCTGCTATAGGTTGCTTTGTGCAACCGGGTAATAGCATAGGCGCAGATAAAATAATACTTAAGCGTAAAAATAGCCTCAACAGCATTTGTCCTGTGTTTTTGTAAAGTTAGTTAATATCAAACAAAAGTAGAAAGACAAAAATTTGTGGGTATCCTAATATAAAGCAAAAGCCCCGATGTTTCCATCAGGGCTTTTACTATGTAGGGTTTTATAATCCTTATTCAGCTGCAGGAGCTTCGCCTTCTTCAGCAGCGGGTGCTTCAGGGGCTTCAGGAGCTTCTTCTTCTACTGCCTTAGGGGCTTTAGCTTTAGTTGCACCTTCGCTTTTCTCCATTTTAGATTTAAGGTTAGCTAACACATCAAAATCACCAAGTGTTGATTTTTCTGAGTTATCAACGGCCTTTTTATTAGCAACCTTTTTAGGTTTCGCGTCTTTAGTAGCTTTAGCATCGCCTGCATCTTCGTTATCCGATTTTGCAATAGCTACAGCATCATCATGCAATTTGGTGTGCGAAACAACAATTTTCTTGTTTTCTTTAGAGAACTCAATCACTTTAAAGTCTAAAGTTTCTTCAACCTTAGCAGTGGTTTTGTCTTCTTTAACAAGGTGTTTCATTGGGGCAAAGCCCTCTACACCGTATGGTAATGATACGATAGCGCCTTTGTCTACAAAGCTGGTAACAGTGCCTTGGTGAACCGAACCTTCAGTAAAGATGGTTGAGAACACTTCCCAAGGGTTTTCTTCCAGTTGTTTGTGGCCTAAGCTTAAACGACGGTTTTCTTTGTCTATTTCTAATACAACTACCTCTAGCTCTTCGCCTACTTTAGTAAACTCTGATGGGTGTTTTATTTTCTTAGACCAAGAAAGGTCAGAGATGTGAACTAAGCCGTCAACACCTTCTTCTAACTCAACAAAAATGCCGAAGTTAGTGAAGTTGCGAACCACGCCTTTGTGGCGAGAGTTAACCGGGTAACGGGCTTCAATTTCGTCCCAAGGGTTAGGCAGTAATTGTTTCATACCTAACGACATTTTGCGTTCGTCGCGGTCTAAAGTCAATACTACAGCTTCTACCTCGTCGCCTACTTTTAAGAAGTCTTGAGCTGAACGTAAGTGCTGGCTCCACGACATTTCTGATACGTGGATTAAACCTTCTACGCCGGCAGCAACTTCTACAAATGCACCGTAATCGGCCAAAACTACTACTTTGCCTTTTACTTTGTCGCCTACTTTCAAGTCTGCGCTTAAAGCATCCCAAGGGTGGGCTTGTAGTTGTTTTAAACCAAGGGCAATACGTTTTTTGCCTTCGTCAAAATCAAGGATAACAACCTGGATTTTCTCGTCAAGTTTAACGATTTCCTCTGGGTGGTTTATGCGGCCCCAAGATAGGTCGGTAATGTGGATAAGTCCGTCAACGCCACCAAGGTCGATGAATACACCGTACGAAGTGATGTTTTTAACGGTACCTTCCAATACCTGTCCTTTCTCAAGTTTCGACATGATGTCAACTTTTTGTTGCTCAAGTTCGGCCTCAATAAGGGCTTTGTGCGATACCACAACGTTTTTAAACTCATTGTTGATTTTAACAACTTTGAATTCCATTGTTTTACCAACGTAAACATCGTAATCGCGGATAGGCTTAACATCAATTTGTGAGCCTGGTAAGAAAGCTTCAACGCCAAAAATCTCAGCGATAAGGCCACCTTTAGTGCGGCTTTTAATGTAACCTTTAATGATTTCGTCATTTTCAAGGGCCTGGTTAATACGCTCCCACGATTTAAGCGAACGTGCTTTTTTGTGAGATAATACAAGTTGGCCGCTTTTGTCTTCCTGACGCTCTACGTAAACCTCAATTTCGTCGCCCACTGCAATATCCGGGTTGTAACGAACTTCAGATAATGAAATAACGCCGTCAGATTTGTAGCCAATGTTTACAATAAGCTCTTTAGAGGTTTTAGCCACTACTTTGCCCATGGTTACATCATGCTCTATAACTGAACGTAAAGTGTCTTCGTATTTTTTGTCAAACGAAGCTACCTCGTCGGCAGTATAGTTTTGTTGTTTTTTACCTAACGAGCTCCAGTCAAAATCAGGATCTGGTTTAGAGTCGGTAGTTGGGGCAGATTTTACTGGTTCTGCTTTTGGAGCCTCGGCAACAGGTGCTTCAGCAACTTGATTTTCAGTGCCTTCGGCACCGGTTGTGTTTTCAATCTCTTCTGACATCAGAATGAGTAAATTTAAAAATGGTTAAACAATCAGTGAACTGTATCCCTTCCGCATTTGCAAAAGGAGTGCAAAGGTAGTAAAAAGTTGCCAGTATTCGGTAGCCTGTAGACAGTTTTTTTAATTCCTTCTGAATGGCCCACCGTTGTAGTAAATTTTAGACTTTTCATCGCTTCCGCTCAGCCGCCGAATCCGACTATTGTAATCTCTGGTACCCTCTCCCTGCGGGAGAGGGTAGACTTGTCCGCCTTGGCGGCAAGGATGGGTGAGGGAAAACCCGCTTTGTTGTAGCAAAATTTCAACTTTTCTCTGCTCTCTCCTCACTCCTCACTCAACTCTCCTCACTCCTCTAAAAACACAAAGATACAACCCCGCTACCCCCTTTGTCAACCTAAACCTGTGCGTTGGCTATAACTTTACTAGTTGCGGTGGGCATAACATTCAACCCCCATTGGGCAATCGTGTTCATAACCGGCCGCAGCGATTTACCCAGGTCTGTTAGCGAATACTCTACCCTGGGCGGCACTTCGGCATATACTGTGCGGGTAAGTAGGTTATCGGCTTCCAGTTCACGCAGTTGTTGCGTCAACATTTTCTCGGTCACTCCGGGCAAAGCCCTTTTCAACTCGCTAAAGCGTAACGGTTTTTTCTGTAGGTTGAATAGGATAAGGGTTTTCCAACGGCCGCCAATAAGCTCTAATGTAAAGTTTACCGGACACCTGTTTATCAGGGTTTCCCGGTTTATGTTGTTGGTCGAATTTTCTTTTCTCATGCTATAAGTATTGATATTATTAATACTTACTTTTAAGTAAGTACCATATAATTTAGTAAGTACATTACAAATATAAACTATTGAAATAACTTTGACAAATAAATTTAAAACAGACAAAAAATGAAATATGTAATTACAGGCTCTTTGGGCCACATTAGCAAACCGGTAGTAGAAAAATTAATAGCAGCCGGCCATACGGTAACAGTTATAACCAGCAAAGCCGCCCGCGTAGCCGATATTGAAGCCCTTGGTGCCAAGGCAGCTGTTGGCACTGTTGATGATGTTTCTTTTTTAACTAACACATTTGCCGGGGCTGATGCGGTGTACCTGATGATACCCCCAACCTTTAGCGCTGCCGATTGGTATACCCACCAAACGCAGGTAGCCGATAACTATGTTGCAGCCGTAAAAGCCAACAATATCAAAAAAATAGTATTGCTTAGCAGCATTGGTGCGCACTTACGCAAAGGTGTTGGTCCGGTTGACGGCCTTGGTTATTTAGAAGAAGAGTTACAAAAATTAGAGGGCATTAATGCTAAGTTTTTACGCCCATCATTCTTTTACTACAATTTATTTGCCCAAATAGGCATGATTAAAAATGCAGGTATTATGGGTGGCAACGGCGGCGATGCCGATGCTAAAATAGCATTAGTAGATACGTCTGATATTGCTGAGGTTGTTGCCGATGCTCTGTTAAAACTTGATTTTACAGGCCTTAGCATTCAATACATAGCTAGCGATGTTAGGACATATGGCGAAGTGGCTGCCGTATTGGGCAACGCTGTTGGCAAACTAGGCACACCGTGGGTTTTGTTTACTGATGAGCAGTCGGAGCAAGGTATGTTACAAGCAGGCTTACCTAAAACCAATATTGATGGCTATGTAGCTATGGGCCAAAGCCAACGCAGCGGGCTTATGCAAGCCGATTTTTTTGCCAACCCGCCTGTGCAATTGGGCAAGGTTAAGCTGGAAGATTTTGCCAAAATATTTGCCGCCGCTTACAATGCGCAATAATATTTTAAAGATCTCCCTTTAGAAAGGGAGTGGATTACGACAAAGTCGGAAGACGAAGGATTTTTTGAAAAGGCTGCACCGTTTAGGTGTGGCCTTTTTATTTTTGATATATTGCATTCTTAATCAAACAACAATGGCAAAAATTAAGGGCCTTGAGGGGCTTACTCATAATGACATAAACCGTGAACTGGAGCGCGGAGCTAAATTTGTGTTTTATCAATATACTATATCAATTCTGGTAATGACGTTTAGGCGAAGCAGTTCTGTCTATTTCATAAAAGGTGGAGAATCTGCTGTTACCAAAGGGTTAGGCTTTAGTTTAATAACTTTTTTACTGGGTTGGTGGGGTATTCCCTGGGGGCCTATATACTCTATTGGTTCATTATTTAATAATTTTACCGGCGGAAAAGATGTTACTGCTTCTGTAATAGCTAGTTTTGCAACCCCCGAAACCACGCCGGAGCCCCGGTAATTAGAATGACAAAGAACTCTAATTCAATTATAATTATAGGCACAGGCTTTGCCGGTATAGGCATGGCTATAAAGCTGCTAAAACAAGGTAACACCAATTTTATTATTGCGGAGCGAAGCGCCACCATTGGCGGAACCTGGCGCGATAATACTTACCCCGGTGCGGCCTGCGATATTTCATCGCACCTATATTCATTCTCTTTTGAGCAAAACCCTAACTGGAGCCGCATGTTTGCCAACCAGCAGGAGATTTTAGAGTATACCCGCCATTGTGTAGAAAAGTACGGTTTGGCAAAATATGTTAGGCTGAATACCGAAGTTACCGGCGGTAGTTTTGACGAATCATCGGGTATGTGGACCCTAAATCTGAAAGATGGAGGCACACTAACATCTAATATTGTAATAAACGCCCTTGGCCCGCTAAACCGACCGCAAATACCAAATATTCCGGGCTTAGATGCTTTTAAAGGCCGGGTGTTCCACTCGTCAGAGTGGGACCATACGTTTGATTATAAAGGCAAAAAGGTAGCTGTTGTTGGCACAGGTGCCAGCGCGGTACAAATAGTACCCGCCATTGCTAAAGATGTTGAGCAGCTTAACATCTTTCAACGTTCGGCCCCGTGGGTAATACCCAAAGCCGACAGGCCCATGAAAGACTGGGAACGCAAGATGTTCCGCATACTGCCTTTTACCCAGCGCATGCTGCGTTGGAAATGGTATTGGGAGAATGAACTTATCGGCACCCTGATTTTTACCCGCCCGCGCTTAAACAAATATGTGCAGGGCATGGTGGTTAAATTCATCAACAAAAAAATAAAAGATCCTGCACTGCGAGAGAAGTTAATTCCCGACTATACCATGGGTTGCAAGCGCATTACCCCCAGCAAAGAGTATTACCCTGCCTTGCTGCGTAAAAATGTAGATGTAGTAACATCAGCCATAAACAGGGTAGAGGGAAATACTATTTTTACTGCTGATGGTAACGAATACAATGCCGATGCTATTGTATTAGCTACAGGCTTTAAAGCGGCTGATGCCCCGGTTGATTTTGTAGTAAAGGGTAGGGGAGGACGCATACTGGCTGAGGATTGGAAAGAAGGCCCGGAAGCATATTACGGTGCTGCGGTTACAGGCTACCCCAACCTGTTTTTCTTAATAGGGCCAAACACAGGCCTTGGCCACAACTCTATGATATTTGTAATAGAAAGCCAGGTAAACTATATAATGGATGCCCTTAAAAAGCTAAAGCAGCGCAAGGCTAAGTTTATGGATGTTAAGCCCGAGGTGCAAAAAGCCTATAACGATGATATACAGGAAAAACTAAAACGCACCGTTTGGGCTACCGGCTGCCGCAGTTGGTACATTGCCGCCAACGGACGTAACACAACAGTATGGCCGGGCTTAACCTATACCTTTTGGTTTCAGACAAGGCGGATTAAAACCAGCGCTTTTGAGTTTGTAAAGTAATCAGTAAGATGAAAATTATTACATTTTCTCTTATTCTCTTACTTGCTTCTTGTGGTGTTGATATATATAGAATTCAAGTTAGAAGTGCGGATATTAAAGGTGTGTTAATCAAAAAAGATATTGATGATTTTAACCACAATGCGCACGTACTAATATATGCTGATAGTATAGGTGTGGAAAACGAGCTATATGTTGGTAGGTGGGAAGAAAAGTCTGATTTATGGAGTTATGTACAATCTGGAGACTCTATAATAAAACCTCCTAGATCTCTGCTATTATTGGTTAAAAGAAAAGGGGAGTATGTGAAAATATATCACTCTCAATACTAGATTTATAATTATATCCAATCTAAATAGCCCCCATTGTTTA